>CAZJQX010000091.1:0-7410 GCA_964548305.1 uncultured Lachnospiraceae bacterium | reverse complement strand
CCAATAAGGTTTGGTTTAGCTGGTTTAGTGATTTGTGAACAAGATGTTGACAATTGAATCGAATAGATGATACAATTTTTCAATCAGATATTTCTGTTATTCCTCTATAGCTCAGTCGGTAGAGCACGCGGCTGTTAACCGCGGTGTCGTTGGTTCGAGTCCAACTGGGGGAGTTCATCTCATTTATATGAGTATGGCGAAGTAGCCAAGTGGTAAGGCGTGGGTCTGCAACACCCTGATTCACCGGTTCGAATCCGGTCTTCGCCTCTTTTTTAATTTAAGGCGCCATGGTCAAGCGGTTAAGACACCACCCTTTCACGGTGGTATCACGAGTTCGAATCTCGTTGGCGTCATTTATTGCCCGGTAGACTTTGTCTATCGGGCGATTTTTGTGTTGAAAGGGGGATCGGCGTAAGCTTGGCTTGCGGGGCCCACTTTCAACAAGCGTAAATAATCACCTGGGCTCAGCGGCAGCTTGGCTGACGGGAATTCAATAGCAACACAAAGGCTGCCTGGGCTCAGGATCCCAGGCAGCTATCCAAATTCCTGTTTTGCAGTACCATAGCGGAGCCGCCCCTCTGGGTTGATTCTATAGTGTTCCGCCCGCGAGCCATATTGCTGCGTAGTCGACGGTAAACAGAGCGGCGGCTCCCAATCCTCCTTTCTTTTTATGTACAATCCTTCGACTGTTTCTGATTCCAGTATAGCCTGAAATATCAAAGAGCGTGATACTCGATATTCAGAGCATATCCTTTTTGGGATATGCTTGCTTTTCGAATACGCCGCGAGCTGCGCATAAAGCAGGACTTGATTTGGATTCACTCTTTTTCTATACTCTTTCATAGATAATAACTATTGAGAAATAATGGGGCTATAGAAATGGATGAAAAAATAAAGAAGCTGGTGGAGAGGCTGCGCGAATTTTCCACACCGGAGCTCTGTGACGGCTGCAGTGAACGGCGCGTGATGGATTACCGGATCAAGCCGTGGATTTCCGAAAAATGCATTGTGGGAACGGCATTGACAGTGGAGGTGCCGGAGGATGACGGCGGATTTATTCCCACGGCCATCGAGGCGCTGGAGGCCGGACAGGTGCTGGTGATCGCAGGAAAGGGCTTCAATGGAAGCAGCTACTGGGGAGATCACCGCAGTCTCTGTGCCCGTATGCAGGGGGCAGAGGGCGTTGTTATTGACGGCTTGTTCCGGGATCTGGCAGGATGTCGGGAGATCGGGCTGCCGATTTTCGCAAAAGGAGTTACGCCCTGCTCTGCCAAAAAAAAGAATCAGGGACAGATGAATGTGCCGGTGCTTTGCGGCGGCGTGGAGGTACGGCCCGGAGATATCATCGTGGGTGATATCAACGGTGTTGTGGTGCTGCGGCCTGAGGAAGCAGAAGAAGTGCTTGAGAAGACCCGCCGGAAGGTGGAGGCCCAGAACTATACGATTTCAGAAATGCAGCGAACCGGGCGAATGATCCCGCGAATCATCTGGCCGGAGAAGGAGAATTTTTATGCGTGAGTGTACAGAAAGTTTTTGTCCGATTGATCATATTTCTATTGATGTGGCGGATATGGAGAAATATATCCGTTTTTTTGAGACTGTGTTCGGCATGAAGGTAAGTCGCGTGCAGGGTTCTGCGGAGGCTCCGGAATCGGTTTGGCTGGACGGCGGCATCCAGCTGCTCCATGTGGAGGAGCCCAGCATGGAGAACGGCCGGTTTCAGCATTTGGCTTTCCAGGTCATGGACGTAGACAGTGTGCTGGAGAAGGCATCTCATTACGGTGCGGTGCCGGTACCCGGAAAGGCTCATCACTGGTTTATGCTGCCGGACGGTATTCGTTTCGAGCTGAAGGTGAAGAAGGGTTGACCCGGTAAGAGCGGAATGGTTCACAGACAGGAAGTTATCTGCTAAAATATAAAGATGCGGATTGCGGAAGTGCAGATCGTACAGCAATCTGTGTATCATTAGAGTTAAAAGTATTATCGAATGTCTGCGAGATCTGAGCAGCAGGGAGGACATGAGATGTCGGTGAAGTCGGAGCTGATGAATCTGTTTTTGGCAAAAAAAGGAGAGTATCTCTCCGGGGAAGAGCTGGCGGAGCAGCTGGGCTGCAGTCGGACGGCGGTCTGGAAGGCCGTAAAGCAGCTGCGGGAAGAAGGCTGCGAGATCACGGCGGTGCAGAACAGGGGCTATGCTCTGGCGGCGGAGACGGATATGCTGTCGCAGCAGGAGATCGAGCGCTGGCTGCAGGATCCTGAGGTGACGGTCAATGTTTACCAGGAGATCGGATCCACAAACGATGCGCTGAAGCAGATGGCGCTGACGGAGCATGCGAAAGCCGGCACAGTGGCGGTTTCCGACTACCAGACCGGCGGCAAGGGCCGATTGGGCCGGCGCTTTTTCTCACCGAAGGGCACGGGACTGTACCTGAGCCTTCTGCTGCGGCCGGAAACGGCGGTGACGGACAATCTGATTCTGACGGCTCAGGCAGCGGTAGCGGTTTACCGCGCGGTGAAGCGAGTCTGTGACATTGACCTCAGCATCAAGTGGGTCAATGACCTGTATTTAGGTACGCGGAAGGTCTGCGGCATCCTCTCTGAGGGTCAGGCAAATTTTGAGACGGGCCGGCTGGATTTCGTGGTGGTGGGCCTTGGGGTTAATGTCTTCGAGCCGGAGGAGGGATTTCCGGCGGAGATCCGGAACCGCGCGGGTTCTCTTCTGGGCAAGCGCTCAGGGGGGCGGCGTGTCGACAGGAATCATCTTGCGGCGGAGATCATCCGGGAGTTTTATCAGCTTGCCGGGCAGAAGACATTGGCACCGGAATACATAGAGAGAAATATGGTGCCGGGGCATGAGATCGTGGTGATTGACGGCGAGAAGCGGCGGTCTGCGAAGGCAACGGGAATCGCAGAGGATGGACGTCTGCTGATTGAGGAGGCGGACGGCAGTCAAAATGCCCTGGTTTACGGCGAAGTATCGGTGCGGCTTGCAGAGAATGGACAGGAAGTGGAGCGATAATGGCAGATTACAGAAAGCGGAGCACAAAGCGAAGACGGCGGAATGAGGCGAACCTGGTGGGGGATCTGTTCCGGGTGCTGTTTGCCGTATCCATGCTGATCGTGGCAATTATGGCGGCATTTTTTGTGGCGCAGCATGTCAGCGGCTTTTCTCTGCCGGAGCTTCGGCAGACTCTGGCGAGCACGGAGGAGACACCCCAGGTGCTGACGGCAGCTGCGGAAACAAAGGCGAAGGAAACAAAGCCCAGCACCACAGCGGAATCTGCCACGGAGACGGAAACGGAGAGCGAGACCGAGGAAGAAAGTCAGGAGGAAAGCACGGAAGAGGAGACGAAGGGCGCAGATAAGGAGAGCGCCAGCGTCTCTGATGAGGGACCGGCGAAGCAGATGGAAACAAAAGCCACTGCCGCAGACCGTGACTACGAGGAGCAGGACTATACCACGGAGGAGAAGGTCATCCGGGGCGGCGCTGTTGTAGGTGAAGCGCCTACACAGGGCGGCGATTCCGCTTCAGTCAGCGGACCTGGTGCTGAGGTAGAGATCGGACAGGGACCGGTGCAGTGAGATGATTTATTATCTGATGGGAAAATCCGCCAGCGGCAAGGACACGCTGTACCGCAGACTGCGGGAATTGCGGCCGGACTGGCAGGAGGTAGTGCTGTATACAACCCGTCCTATGCGGACGGGAGAGATTGAGGGAAAGACCTATCATTTCATTTCAGCGGAAAGGATGGCAGAGCTGGCGGCTGCAGGAAGGCTCATTGAAGCACGGACCTACCAGACAGTCTGTGGGCCCTGGATCTATGCCACGGTGGATGACGGACAGATACGGGAGCCGGAAAGCAGGAACTATCTCATGATCGGCACATTGGAAAGCTATGTGAAGGTGCGGCAGTACTATGGCGCAGCTTTGCTGCGGCCCCTGTATATTGAAGTGCCGGACGAGGTTCGGCTGGCACGGGCCCGGGAACGGGAGGCCAGGGAAGCGCAGCCGCGTTTTGATGAGATGGAACGGCGATTTCAGGCAGATGCCCGGGACTTTTCGCCGGAGAAGCTGGCGGCTGCGGGAATCCGCCGGCATTATCTGAACATGGATATGGAAAAATGTATAGATGAAATCATTCAGGATACCGGAAAATAAAATCATGAATGCCTATCTTCTGGAAGGAGAGGATATGGCGGTGCTGAAGGAGGCTGCGCTTCATTTTGCGAAGTCTCTTTTTGTGCGGGATCGGGAGATCTGGAGAAACCGGGGATATGACAGCTACGAGGATTTTTGCAGCAGTGTGGCGGTGCGGCTTTCGGAGGAGAGCCATCCGGATCTCGTGGTGCTGCGGCCGGATAAGCCGGAGGAGAATCCGCATACCATCAGCGTGGACAATGTGCGTCAGAGACTGACGGATACGGTGCAGGTGCGGCCTTATGAGGCTCCCTATCGGATATACATTCTGGAGCATGCGGAAATGCTGAATATTCAAGCACAGAATGCGATTCTGAAGACGCTGGAGGAACCGCCGGAGTATGTGGTGATTCTTCTGTTGGCGGCCAACGGAGACGCCTTCCTGCCCACAATCCTGAGTCGTGTCATTGAACTGAAGGCGGGAGAACGGGATGCGGGAGAGCGTTTCCGGCTGCTGTGGGAGCTGTCCTGGGCCAGGAAGCTCGGGGAATTTCTTGCGGAACGGCGGCTTCGGAATACGCGGGAGCTGCTGGATCTCATTAAGCTTCTGAATGATGAGAAGGCGGCGACGGAGGACATTCTTTCTTTTATTGAAATTATTTTGCGGGATGTGCTATGCTATAAAAGTACGCGCCGAACAGAGCTTCTGTATACAGGAGGCAGTGCGGCGGAATCCATGGTTGTCAAGCTTGGCAGCAGCATGGAATATGAGGAAATCGGCAGGCTGGCGGATGAATTGCTGCGGGCGCAGCAGGGCGTTCGCCTGAACGTAAACCGGGATCTGCAGCTGGAGGGGCTTCTGATGACGCGCTGAGGCAGCGGGCAGAAATGCCGCGATGGCAGCAGAGAAGAGCGGGGATCGGGAAGCCGGGGCCGAAGACATTGGACTGGATAAAGGAAAAAACGGATATATGACAGTAGTGATTGGCATCAGATTCAGAACGGCGGGGAAGATTTACTATTTCTCACCGGGAGAGACGGAATTTCGCCGGGGAGACCATGCAATTGTGGAGACAGCCCGGGGCATTGAGTACGGCTTTGTGGTGATGGGAAACCGGGAAACACCGGAGGAAAAGATTGTGCAGCCCTTGAAGGCGGTGATTCGGAAGGCGGATGCGGAGGATGATCTCCGGCATGCGGAAAATGCGGAGCGTGAGCGTGAGGCGTTTCGGATCTGTCAGGAGAAGATCCGGAAGCACAATCTGGACATGAAGCTTATTGATGTGGAGTATACCTTCGACCGCGGCAAGGTGCTTTTTTATTTTACGGCGGACGGAAGGGTTGATTTCCGCGGTCTGGTGAAGGATCTGGCAGCGATTTTTCGTACACGTATCGAACTTCGGCAGGTGGGCGTCCGGGATGAGACGAAGCTTCTGGGCGGCTACGGCATCTGCGGACGGCCGCTTTGCTGCCACAGCTATCTTTCGGAGTTTGCGCCGGTTTCCATCAAGATGGCGAAGGAGCAGGGTCTGTCGCTGAATCCCACGAATATCTCCGGTGTCTGCGGGCGTCTGATGTGCTGCCTCAAGAATGAGGAGGAGGTTTACGAGTTCCTGAATGCAAAGCTTCCGGCCATTGGAGACTATGTGACCACACCGGACGGCCTGAAGGGTGAGGTGAGCACGGTTTCTGTGCTGAACCAGAAGGTGAAGGTGGTGGTGAGCCTGGACGGCAGCGACGAGAAGGAGCTGCGGGAGTATAAGGCATCGGAGCTGAAGTTTAAGCCGAAGAAGCGAAAGCCCAAGGCAGAGCATGAGGGCCGGGAGCATAGCGGACGGCAGGAGCGGGGTGAAAAACCCGCACGATCCAATGGCAGAGAGAATTGATGATCTGCAGTGTCGGGGCTACCGGATCATCCAGGATACGGAAGGCTTCTGCTTCGGACAGGATGCGGTGCTGCTGGCGAATTATGCGCTGCGGGCGGTGAAGCCGGAGAGCCGTGTGCTGGATTTGGGTACCGGTACAGGAATTGTGCCGCTGTTGATTGCGGCGAAGTCGGAGGCCGGAGACATTACGGGGCTGGAGATTCAGGACTCGGTGGCATCCCTCGCAGAGCGGTCGGTGGTGCTGAACGGGGCAGAGGACCGGGTGCATATTGTGCGGGGCGATCTTCGTAAGGTGCGGGAGCTCGGGTTTACGGACAGCATGAATGTGGTGACCTCCAATCCGCCCTATATGAATACGGGGCTTCGGAGTACAGAAAACCGGAAGCTGATTTCGCGGCATGAGGTGCTGTGCAGCTTTTCCGATGTGGCGCGGGCGGCGGCCCTGACGCTGAAGTCCAAGGGACATTTCTTTCTGGTGCATCGGCCCAATCGGCTGGCGGAGATCATGGCAGAGCTTCGGCGGCAGCAGCTGGAGCCCAGACGGCTGCGGCTGGTCTATCCCTTTGCGGGAAAGGAGGCTAATCTCTTCCTGCTGGAGGCCATCAAGGGCGGCGGCACGGAGCTTCATGTAGAGGCACCGCTCATTGTATACAAGGCAGTGGGAGAGTATACCGACGAGATTCGGGAAATCTACTACCAGGAAGGATAATATCTCTTTACGGAGCATATCCGAATAATCAGTCTATACAGAACGAAAAGCGCAGTGTAGGATGGAGCCATGAGAAAAGCATGGTTCAAAAATCTGCAGCTTCTCGTTCTGATTTTTTTATTTCTATCTATTTCTTCTTCAGGAAGTCTGTCGGCGGAAGCCGGGGAGACGAAAGCGGCATCTCTGCAGCTTGCGCTGACCCTGACACCGGCAGAGGCTGTGGTGCCGGGAGACCGGATCACGCGGCAGATTCTTTTAGAAAATCTCACAGACAAAAAACTGAAATACAGCGTGGAGGAGATTCACTGTACAGGAACGGCGGCATTGCTGCCGTATCTCACATTGGAGCTGACGTCCGGGGAACAGAGACTGTTTTCCGGACGTGCAGATCAGCTTGGGATAATGTCTTCTTTTCCCATTCCGATTCCGGGAGTTCATGAAAACGGGAGCACCGGAGGAGCAGTAAGGGCCGAGGCCGCCGGGGAAGTCAGGTTGGCAGAGGGTGTCCCTTCGGCAGAAGCTGCCGGGGCGGCAACCGTGTTAAAGCTGACACTGGACTTCTCGTCGGAGGCAGAGGCGTCCCTGATGGGCAGCGAAGCGGAAATTCAGCTTCTGCTGTCGGCAGCGGAGGTATCGGAAGAGGAGGCTTCGACAGAAGCGACGGATGATGCGGCGGA
>CAZJQX010000090.1:0-7637 GCA_964548305.1 uncultured Lachnospiraceae bacterium | reverse complement strand
TATTTTCAATACGCGATGGAGAATGCAGACGGCAGCGGAAAAAAATGCTGGGGACATTACAGAAGCAGGGATTTCCTGAAATGGGAGTTTACCGGGACCGTACTGTTCCCGGACATTCCCGAGGATCGGGACGGCGTGTATTCCGGATGCGCCGTCGTCTGTGAAGACATGCTTCATATCTTCTATACGGGAAATGTCAAGTATAAGGGAGATTACGACTACATAAGAAGCGGAAGAGAGGCAAATGTTATTCATGTCTATACGGCGGATGGTATACACATGAGCGAAAAAAATATTGTCCTGAGAAATGAAGATTATCCGCTGTTCTGCTCCTGCCATGTGCGCGACCCGAAGGTATGGAATGCGGACGGCAAATGGAATATGGTGCTAGGTGCGAGAACAAAGGACGACAAGGGCTGCGTACTGTTCTATGAGTCGCATGATCTTGAAAGCTGGAGCTATGCCGGCTCGGATTCTGCCGAGAATTTCGGGTATATGTGGGAGTGCCCGGACTGCTTCGAAATCGACGGACATCGATACCTGAGTCTTTCACCGCAGGGCATGACGCATACCGAAACGGAGCATCAGAATGTCTATTCCTCCGGCTATTTTCGATATGACGATAAATTAAAAACCTTTTCTGAATGGGACAAGGGCTTTGACTTCTATGCACCGCAGAGCTTTGAGGCGCCGGACGGAAGAAGGCTCCTGATCGGCTGGATGGGCATCGGCGATATTCCCTACAACAACCCGACCGCTGCACTGGGCTACCAGCACTGTCTGACCCTGCCCCGCGAGATCACGAGAGCGGAGGACGGCAGTTTGCGGCAGCAGCCGATCCGTGAAATCGAGGCCCTCAGAGAACAGGCGATTTCTGTTTCGGAGGACGCTCCGGCTGCTCTGACGCTTCCCTTTGAGCTACATTCTTCTGTGGAGCATGGATTTCGCATTTGCATTGACGATGCCATTGAGCTAAGCTGGGATGAGAAGCTGTTCCGTCTAACATTTACAGATGATAATGTTGGCTGCGGAAGAGATGTGCGGAGAGCAAAGCTTGAGAAGTGCGCCGACATTCGTGTGATCGCGGATAACAGCGCCATGGAAATCTATCTTGACGGCGGAAGAACCGTGCTCAGCACAAGAATGTATCCCGCTGAGGAAAGGATACAGCTCAAGGTGCAGGGCATTGCGCCGACCGTCTGGTCACTTCGTGGTATGGAGGTAAAGTATCTTGGAGAATAAAAAGCTTATTGCGATTGGTGAGGCACTGATTGATTTCATTCCGAACCGAACCGGCTGTGATTTTGATGAGGTGACGGCATTTGCGCCTAAGGTGGGCGGGGCGCCTGCAAATGTATGCGGTGCCTTCACAAGACTCGGCGGCGCTTCGTCCATCATCACGCAGCTCGGAAATGATCCCTTCGGCAGGAAGATTCTCCATGAATTCGAGCATTACGGCATTGACACAGCTACAGTAAGTCTTACCGATAAGGCAAATACTGCGCTCGCCTTTGTGAGTCTCGAAAAGGATGGAAACAGAACTTTTTCGTTCTACCGGAAGCCGTCTGCGGATATGCTGCTGACACCGGAGCAGCTGAAGGAGGAATGGTTTGAGGATGCCTATGCGCTGCATTTCTGCAGCGTATCGCTAGGCGATTTTCCAATGAAGGATGCCCATGACAGGGCCATAGAGCTTGCGAAGAAAAATCATGCACTCATCAGCTTCGATCCGAATCTGCGTTTTCCGCTTTGGCAGGATCTCGGGCAGCTGAAGGCTCGTGTAAATGCCTTTATTCCCATGTGTGATATTCTGAAGATCTCGGATGAGGAGTTGGAATTCATCACCGGAGAAACGGATATCGAGCGTGCTGTGCCGGCGCTTCTCGAGAAGGGCGTGAAGCTTATTTTGTTCACCTGCGGAAGCCAGGGGGCCTATGCCTTTACAAAGCATGCAAAAGCATTTGCACCGTCCTTAAAGGTAAAGGCGGTGGATACCACAGGAGCAGGCGACGGCTTTATCGGTTCCTTCCTTTGGATGCTGAAGAAAAAGGATGTGTGCCTCGAAAATCTTAGTGATCTTGATGAACAGGCTTTGACGGAGTGCCTGGCATTTTCCAACCGCTTCTGTGCCATGAGCGTGCAGAAGGAAGGTGCCATCGCTTCCTATCCGGATTTAGCCGCTATGGACCGGCTTTCGTAAAACGACCGTTTTCTGTAATACTACATTAACTTGAGCAAAGCCTCCCCGTTGTGTTATGATACCTGACACAATGAGGAGGTTTCGTAATGAAAAAAGGATTTTTTGCGCGCGGCATCGTGCTTATGCTGCTCTGTGGTATGACCTTGAGTATACCGGCCCAGGCCCGGGCGCTGACACAGCAGGAGCTTGAAAAATATCAGAACGGTCCCGGCAACACCGGCTGGAAAACCGAGAACGGAAAGCGCCATTACTACGAAAAGGGCAAGATGCAGAAAAACAGGGTTACCCCGGACAATGTTTATGTGGATGAAAACGGTGATCCGGTCACCGAAAGCGGCATTGACGCAGCAGATATGGCAAAGCGCAGCAAGGGCTGCCGAGTTATCGTGGTGAAGAAAAGCACGCATTTCCTGGAACTCTGGGAGAACGGCAAAAAGAAGCAGAGCTATGTCATCACCTCCAGTGAGAAGAAGGGTGACAAGGAGATTTCCGGCGACATGAAGACACCGGAAGGCGAGTTTTATGTCTGTCTGAAGAATCCAAACAGCCAGTATCATCTGGCCCTCGGCATCAGCTATCCGGAAAAGGAGGATGCGGAGCGCGGACTGAAAAACGGCGTGATCGACCAGGAGACCTATGACAAGATTATTGCAGCACTGGAGGCCGGAGAGACACCGGACTGGAGCACGGCGCTCGGCGGCTACGTAGAGATTCACGGCAACCGGCAGGATACGGACATGACCCGGGGCTGCATCGGTATGCGGGACACCGATCTCGATATCCTGTATAATTCCGTGGAGGTGGGAGACAAAATCCTGATCCTTGCCTGAGAATGCTTGATTCTCCGATTAGAATAGAGTATTCTATTTTATCAGTTATTCAACGGGCTGAGCGGAAGCTTGGCTTACGGGCGCCCGTTGAATGCCTTAGCGGCGAGCGTATCAAAGGCTTTGCGAAAGCAAAGCCTTCCGTATCCACCAACGGGCTGAGCGGAAGCTTGGCTTACAGGCTGATTGGGAGAGAATATGATCAAAATCAACCAGGTAAAGCTTCCTGTAAAGGAAGACCCGAAGCGACTCGCAGAGAAATGTGCGTCGCTTCTGCATGTCCGAAAAGAGCAGATCACAGAGCTTAGGATTCTTCGTCGTTCCATCGACGGACGGAAGAAGCCGGAGCTCTATTTCTCGTATACAGTAATGCTTCGGCTCACGGGTGCGAATGAAGAAAAGCTTGTGAAAAAGCTGAAAAATCGCGATGTCAGCCTGCATACCGAGACTGTGTATACAGAGCCGTCGCTTCCGAAGCAAATCAAGGGCATTCCGGCAGAGGACTATTTTTCAAAGGAAGAAAACCGCCCGGTTATTGTGGGCTTCGGTCCGGCGGGTATGCTGGCAGGACTTCTGCTGGCCAGAGCCGGTGCACGTCCCATCATATTTGAACGCGGCGCTTCCGTGGAGGAGCGTGTGCAGGATGTGGAGGCACTTTGGGAAGAGGGAAAGCTCAATCCGGAGTCCAATCCTCAGTTCGGCGAGGGCGGTGCCGGTACCTTTTCGGACGGAAAGCTCAATACGCTGGTGAAGGATCCCGATGGCCGGGGGCGCTTCGTGCTGAAGGAATTTGTAGCGCGTGGTGCGGATCCGGACATTCAGATCGACGCGAAGCCCCATGTGGGGACAGATGCGCTGCTGTCCATCGTGCGTTCCTTCCGGGAGGAAATCCGGTCTCTGGGCGGTGAGATTCATTTTCATACGAAGTACGAATACACTGCCGGTGAAGGAGAGAAGCATCCCATTGTTCTGGCCATCGGTCACAGTGCCCGGGACAGCTATGAAGAGCTATATCGCCAGGGACTTCACATGGAAGCCAAGGATTTCGCGATGGGCTTCCGGGTGCAGCATCCGCAGGCTATGATCAATCGGGCGCTTTACGGGAATGTTGACGCGGAAACGCTGCGTCTCCTGGGTCCCGGTGCGTATAAGCTGACGCATACCGCAAAGTCAGGCCGCGGTGTTTACAGCTTCTGCATGTGTCCGGGCGGTTATGTGGTGAATTCCTCCTCGGAGGAGAGACGGCTTTCTGTGAACGGCATGAGCTACCACGCAAGAGACAGCAAAAATGCGAACGCCGCCATTATCGTGACCATCCGAAAGACAGATTACAACGGCCTTCAGGAGCCTCTGGGCGGCATTGCGCTGCAGCGGGAGCTGGAGGAGCGTGCTTACCGGCTCTGCGGCGGAAAAATCCCGATGGAACGGTTCGGAGATTTCCGGACAGATGTGCTTGCAGATTCATCTGCGAATACCGCAGCTTCCGAAGGCACTTCAGCAGAGGCCAATGCCTTCGCTTCGAAGAAGCCGGGCAGCGGCGCAGAAGACATTACCCCGGTGTTCCGCGGGCAGTATGCGGAGGCGCGGTTGGACGGCCTTTTCCGCTTCGAAGCCGGCTCCAAATATGAAAGCCTCAATGATTACAATGAAAGCTTTCTGGAGGGTATGGAGAGCTTCGGGCACAAGATTCGGGGCTTTGACAGAGGAGATACGATTCTTGCGGCAGTGGAGGCCAGAACCTCCAGTCCGGTGCGGATTCCCCGGGACGAGCACTTCCTTTCGAATCTGCCGGGGATTTATCCCTGCGGTGAGGGGGCCGGTTATGCCGGTGGCATCATGAGCGCCGCTATGGACGGCATGCGGGTGGCAGAGGAAATTCTCAGAGTCTACCGGGAACAGGAGGACAGCAATGGATAAGCTTGAAATGCGGAAATCACTGAAGGATCGGAAGCGCATCGTCATCAAAGTGGGCAGTGCCAGCATTACCCACGAGGAGACCGGCGGCCTCTATCTTTCTAAAATCGAGAAGCTGGTGCGGGTCATTTCGGATCTTAAGGAGGAGGGAAAGGAAGTTATTCTGGTTTCCTCCGGCGCCATTGCCTGCGGGCGTCATGCTCTGTCGGTGAAGCGGCGGCCTCATGATATGGCGGAGAAGCAGGCCTTTGCCGCTGTCGGACAGGCAAGGCTCATGATGACCTATCAGCGGATTTTTTCGGAATACAGCCAGACGGCGGCACAGCTTCTGCTGACGAAGAACATCATGCTGGAGGAGGATTCCCGGCGGAATGTGTCCAATACCTTTTCGGAGCTTCTGAAGCTGGGAGCCATTCCTATTGTGAACGAGAACGATACCGTGAGTACGGCGGAGATTCCTCATGTGGAGACCTTCGGGGACAACGATCAGCTCGCGGCTATCGTGGCGGCCATTACCCACGCGGATCTTCTGATCCTGCTGTCGGATATTGACGGGCTCTTTACCGATGACCCGAAGAAAAATCCGGAGGCGAAGCTCATTGACTTCATTCCCGTGATCACAGAGAACATTCTTGAGATGGGCAAGGGCTCTTCCTCCAATGTGGGCACCGGCGGTATGTCCTCAAAGCTCGCTGCAGCGCGGATCGCAACAGACTCCGGCTCGGATATGGTGATTGCACAGTTTACCGATGCGGATGTCATCTCTGACATCATAAACGGAGAAGCTGTGGGCACGCTGTTTGCTGCTCATCGGAATCAGAACTTTAATCTTTTGGAATATATCGCGGAAATGTAAGGAGAAGCATGGTCACAGAGGCAGAAATTCAGAGAATCAACGAACTGTACAGAAAGTCAAAGGCAGAGGGACTGACAGAGGAAGAGAAAAATGAGCAGCAGCTGCTGCGGAGAGCCTACATCGATGCCGTTAAGGCAAATCTGCGGGGACATCTGGACCGTATCGAATTCGTAGACGCAGGGGTACATAAATGATTGAGCTCATCGAGATGGGAAGGAAGGCCCGGGAGGCTGCCCTTTCCCTTATGAACACAAGCACCGAGGAGAAGAACCGCGGCATTCAGGCAGCGGCGTCATCTCTTCGGCAGCAGGCAGCGGAAATCGTCCGGGAAAATGCAAGGGATCTTCAGAATGCCAAAGAAAAAAACATGCCTGAAAGTCTTCAGGATCGTCTTCTTCTAAACGAAGACCGCATTGAAGCCATGGCGCAGGCCATGGAGAAAATCGTTCTGCTGCCGGATCCTGTCGGGGAACTGGTGGAGAAAATCGACCGGCCCAACGGTCTACGCATTGAAAAGAGACGGGTGCCCATCGGCGTCATCGGCATCATCTATGAGGCCCGGCCCAATGTCACGAGCGATGCCTTTTCGCTGTGCCTGAAATCCGGCAATGCGGTGATCCTGAAGGGCGGCTCTGACGCCGTCTTTTCAAATCTCGCCATCACAAGAGCGCTTCGGGCGGGGCTTTCTGCTGCCGGAATGAACCCGGATATTCTCCAGCTCATCGAGGACACCAGCCATGAAACCACGCGGGACTTCATGCAGCTGAACGGCTATGTGGATGTCCTGATCCCCCGGGGAAGCCAGCGGCTCATCCAGGCGGTGCTGAAGAATGCAACGGTCCCGGTGATTGAAACCGGTGCCGGAAACTGCCACATCTTCCTGGATCAGACGGCGGATGTCGAAAAGGCAGTTCCTATTGTGGTGAACGCGAAAACGCAGCGTACAGGCGTCTGCAATGCCTGTGAGTCCCTGGTGGTGGACCGCCGTGCTCTGAAAACCGTGCTTCTGCCGGTGGCAGAGGCGCTGATTGCAAAGAAAGTTACGATTTACGCAGATCCCGAGAGCTTTACCGCTCTGTCGGAGGCGCCGACATTAGACAAGGCATACCTGAAGGCAGCAGAGGAAGCGGACTTTGGCACGGAATATCTGGATCTTAAAATTTCCGTGAAGACGGTGGGCTCTGTGGAGGAAGCCATACGGCACATCAACCGCTGGTCCACAAAGCACTCCGAGTCCATCATCACAGAGGACAGAGAGCATGCGGAGCGCTTCATGAACGGCATTGACTCTGCCTGCGTCTACTGGAATGCGTCTACCCGCTTCACGGACGGCGGCGAGTTCGGCTTCGGTGCGGAAATCGGCATTTCGACGGCAAAGCTCCATGCCCGCGGACCTATGGGACTCAGGGAGCTGACCACAACTAAGTATACAATATACGGAAACGGACAGGTGAGGTAATGGAAATCAGCGCACAGAACAGAGAGGCAGCCTTTCTGGAGATCATGCGGAAGGCTCCGGCAGAGGAGCCGGAGCGGCAGTATTATTTTATGGACCGGGTACGGGACCTGGTGGAGGAGAAAAAGGCAGATGGCTATGGGGCCAAATTCATGGTCAATGTCATCGGCTGCCAGATGTCGGCGAAGGACGGAGAGAAGCTCGGCGGCATTCTGGAAGCCTGCGGCTATACGGAGTCTCAGGATGACCGGGACTGCGACGTGATCCTCTTCACCACCTGTACGGTTCGGGAAAATGCCAATCAGAAGCTGTACGGACGCATCGGCCGTCTGAAGCATCAGGTGGAGAATCGCCCGGGCATGGTACTGGGCATCACCGGTTGCA
>CAZJQX010000089.1:0-7669 GCA_964548305.1 uncultured Lachnospiraceae bacterium | reverse complement strand
TTCTGCAGCGGAATCTCCTCGGCCGCACAGCGCAGGAAGAAGCTCTGCTCTGTCGCAAAGACCACATCCGTTTCACCGCTGTAGACCTTCACCGCCGCCAGAAGATCCTCCGGCTGCAGCTTGGCTGCACTCACGCAGCGAAGACTTGTGTCGAATTCCGCGGCATCCACCCGCTTCACAAAGCCCTGCTTCGTCAGGAAGATGAGGCTCTTGTCCGCCAGCTCCCGCTTCACCAGCACCGCCAGAATTTCTTCCTCATTTGCGGAATACTTGCTGATGTTGTCGATAGGCACGCCTTTGTCCTTAAACTTACAGAGCGGCACATCCATGAGCTTCAGCTGATGCAGCATGCCGTGGTCCGTGAAGATCAGCAGGCGATCTGTGTTCCTGCAGGGAATCACAAAGCGGTTTTCGCTGTCCACAGCCTCCTGGTTCCGCTGGTATGTAGCGGTATCCAGCAGCTTCACATAGCCGAACTTGTCCTGCACGTAGAATACGTTCATCTCCTCCACGGCAGACTCATCATAAACCGCCTCGCGGCCATCCTCGATCAATGTACGCCGGGGCACCGCAAATTCCTTCTTGATGATGTCCAGTTCCTGAGAAAGCAAGGCATTGGCCTTCTCCCGGGAGCTGAGAATGCTCTGATATTCGCGGATCTTCTTCAGCGTCTCCTTATGCTCCTTTGTCAGCTGCAGAAGCTCCAGACCGATGAGCTTGGAGAGGCGCATGTCCAGAATGGCCTGGGCCTGCCGCTCGGTGAAGCAGAACTCCCGGATCACGGGCACGAATTCCTGATCCCGCTCCTTGAATGTGATGCCGCCGATTTCGCCGGTCATCAGAGCCTTCTTCGCATCCGGCTGGGACTTGCAGTTCCGAAGCAGGGCAATGATGGCGTCGATGAGATCCACGGCCTGAATCAAGCCCTCCTGGATCTCCTTCTTGGAAAGCTCCTTTTCCAGCAGGTTCTTGTACTTGGAATCAATGAGCTGGTACTGGAACTTCACATATTCCCGCAGAACGGCAGACAGAGACAGTGTCTCCGGGCGGCCGTCTACAATGGCCAGCATGTTGACACCGAAGGTATCCTCCAGCTTGGTCTTCTTGTAGAGAATATTCGTGATCTTTTCAATGTCGGCGCCGCTCTTCAGCTCCAGCACGATCCGCATGCCGTCCTTATCGGACTGATTGGAGATATCCACAATCTCCGGCAGCTTCTTCGCCTCGACAAGCTCCGCCACATCCTGCATGAACTTCATGATGCCCTGACCGATCATGGTGTAGGGAATCTCCGTCACCACCAGCTTGTCACGGTCGGAGCGGCCCTTCTTCGGCTCAAATTCCAGCTTTCCCCTGAGCTTTAGTCTGCCGACGCCCGTCCGGTAAATGCCTTCGAGGTCCGACTTATTTGCGATAATGCCGCCTGTGGGGAAGTCCGGTCCTGTCAGGTACTCCAGCATTTCCTTCGTATCCATCTCCGGATTTTTGAGATACGCCTGGATCAGGTCAATGAGCTCTCCCAGGTTGTGGCTCGGTGTAGATGTCGCCATACCGACGGCGATTCCCTCTGAGCCGTTCAGAAGGAAATAGGGAATCCGGGCCGGCAGCACCACCGGCTCCTGCAGCTTCTCATCATAGTTCAGCTGGAAGGGCACGGTTGTGTCCAGATCCCGGAGCATCACCTCGTCCGTGAAGCGCTCCAGCCTGGCCTCGGTGTATCGGGGTGCGGCGGGGGAATCGCCCTCAATGGAGCCAAAATTTCCCTGTCCGTGCACCAGCGGCTGCATTCTCTTAAAATCCTGGGCCAGCACCACCAGCGTATCGTAAATGGAGGCGTCGCCGTGGGGATGGTACTTACCCATGGTATCACCGCAGATACGGGCCGACTTCAGTGTGGGCCGATCGTGATACACATGGAGCTCGTTCATATCATAAAGCACTCTCCGCTGCACCGGCTTCAGACCATCCCGGATATCCGGCACCGCACGGGAGGTGATTACACTCATGGAATAATCCAGATAGGATTTCTGCATTTCCTCCGAAAATTCCGTTGTTAAAATTCGTTCTGCCATTCTTCTCCTCTTTCAGCCTCAGGTGTCGAGATTTGCTTCATTGGCATGCTCGTAAATGAAGGCGCGCCGGGGTCCTACGTCGGAGCCCATCAGCATGCCGGTGACCTCAGACGCCAGCCGGGCATCCTCGATCTCCACCCGCTTCAGTACCCGGTTTTCCGGATTTAATGTGGTCTCCCACAGCTCGGATGGATCCATCTCGCCGAGACCCTTGAATCGCTTGATCTCGTAGCTTCCCTCCTTGTGCTTCTCCTTGTACTTGAGAAGCGCCTTGTCGTCATAAAGATATTCCGGCTTTTCCTTCTTGCTGTTCGGCGTCGCCAGATAAAGCGGCGGCATGGACACATAGACATGTCCCTCCCGGATGAGATCCGGCATGAAGCGGTACAGGAAGGTCAGAAGCAGCGTGTCAATGTGGCTGCCGTCCACGTCCGCATCCGTCATGAGAATGATCTTGTTGTAACGAAGCTTCGTGATGTCGAAATCATTGCCGTAGCCCTCGGAAAAGCCGCAGCCGAAGGTGTTGATCATGGTCTTGATTTCCGCATTGGCCAGCACCTTGTCAATGGAGGCCTTCTCCACATTCAAAATCTTGCCGCGCAGCGGAAGAATGGCCTGCGTATGCCGGTCCCGGGAGCTCTTGGCAGAGCCGCCGGCGGAATCTCCCTCTACGATGAAGATCTCGCACTCCTCCGGATTTTTGGAAATGCAGTTGGCCAGCTTGCCGTTGGAATCGAAGCTGTACTTCGATTTCTGAAGCAGGTTGGTCTTGGCCTTCTCCTCCTGCTTCCGGATCTTCGCCGACTTTTCCGCACAGGCAATGATGGCCTTGATGACCTCCACATTTCTGTCGAAGTAATGCTCCAGCTCGGCGCCGATGACATTGGCCACCTGCTTCGCCGCATCCAGACTGGCGAGCTTGGTCTTGGTCTGTCCTTCAAAAATAGGCTCCGGATACTTGATGGCCACCACAGCGGTCATGCCGTTCCGGCTGTCGGCACCGGTAAAGTTGGAATCCTTCTCCTTCAGAATGCCCAGCTGCCGGGCATAGCTGTTCACCAGCTGCGTAAACTTGGTCTTGAAGCCCACGATATGCGTGCCGCCCTCGATGGTATAAATGTCGTTGCAGAAGCCCAGAATGTTCTCCTCAAAGGAATCTGTAAACTGAATACAACACTCCACCTCTGTGTTTTCGGAGCTGCCCTTCAGGTAGATCTCCGGTGTCACCGGCTCTCCGCCCTCCTTATTGAGATCCCGCACAAAAGCAATGAGGCCGTCCGGCTCGTGATAATCCTCAATGACCGGCTCCGCTTCCCGGTTATCCCGGTAATGAATCACCAGCTCGGGATTCAGGTAGGCGGTCTCATGAAGACGAGACTGCAGCCACTCTGCCTTGAAGCGAGTCTTCTCAAAAATCTCTCCGTCAGGAATGAAGGTGGTTTCCGTTCCGGTTTCCTTCGTCTTTCCGATGACCGGAAGCAGTCCGTCCTGAAGCTCCTTTGTGGGAACACCGCGGGCATATTCATCCTCATAGATTTTGCCGCCCTGATAAACGCGGATCCGTAGATAGCTGGACAAAGCGTTCACCACAGAGGAGCCCACACCATGCAGGCCGCCGGAGGTTTTATAGGAATTGCTGTCAAACTTGCCGCCTGCGTGTAATGTGGTCATAACCACTCGCTCTGCGGAAACGCCCTTCTTGTGCATGCCCACCGGAATGCCGCGGCCGTTGTCCTTTACGGTACATGAGCCGTCCGCATCCAGGGTCACCCAGATTTCCGTACAGTAACCTGCCATATGCTCATCCACGGAATTGTCCACAATCTCATAGATGAGATGATTCAGACCCTTCTGACTGATGGAGCCGATATACATTCCCGGTCGGCGGCGCACCGCCTCCAGCCCCTCCAGCACGGTTATACTGTCTGCATTATACTTTTCTGCCATCTATTCCTCCAAATCAGCTGCTGCCTGTCTGCACTCAGCTGAAGCTGTTTTTGATATCCACTCTATAGGTTGCGCCGACGGCCCCGTCAGCGCACATAGAGCTATATTCTCACGCTTTTGCCTGAAAAAGTCAAGCAAAGCCATGATAGCACAGAACATGTTTTCGGCGCAAGTATTTTCTTTTCATAAGCTGTCATTAGCTTGTCATTCAGACACAAAGCTGATAAAATCAAAGCAGTCAAAATATTATCTAAAATAGTCAAAATCGGATGATTTTGGATAATATATTATCTATATTCAAAGGTGGTGAAAGCAAATGCAGCAGCTGGTATGGGAAACAGCGGAAGAATTGGATCAGAAGCTGGCAAACAGAGTGAGAAGTATTCGGAAAAGACGTTCCATTTCCCAAGAGAAATTATCCTCTCTGAGCGGTGTGAGTTATGGCTCTATCAAACGCTTCGAATCCACCGGACAAATCTCCCTGTTATCTTTGACGAAAATTGCGATGGCCCTGGATATCGCAGATGAGCTTAGAAATATTTTTACGCAGGTAGCCTATAAGAATATTCAGGAGGTGATCAATGAACGCAAGTAATGCATTGCAGGTGCTCTATGATGGGCGGCTCGTCGGGATGCTGGCTATGACTGCAGACCATAAAGCAGCCTTCCAATATTGTGCCGAATGGCTTGAACACGGATTCTCAATCAGTCCATTTTCCCTTCCTTTGAAAGACCAGGTTTTTATTCCAAGCAAAGACTATTTTGACGGACTCTTCGGTGTATTTGCAGACAGCTTGCCGGATAACTGGGGAAGATTGCTGTTGAATCGACTGCTGCGCGCCAATGGACACAATCCGGATGAGCTTACTGTTCTGGATCGGCTGGCCATCGTCGGAAGATCAGGAATGGGCGCACTCACTTACCATCCGGAAAATGAAATCCAGGAAAAGCAAAACCCTATTGATCTCGATGAACTTGCAGTGCAATGTCAGAAGCTGCTGAATACAGAATATTCCGATAAACTGGATGAATTGTACCGCCTGGGAGGTACCAGCGGCGGCGCCAGACCCAAAATCATGACCAGCATTGACGGAGAAGAATGGATCATTAAATTCCCAGCCCATGTAGATGGAAAAAACGCAGGGAAAATGGAATATGATTATTCCTGCTGCGCCAGACGATGCGGCATTGCTATGAGCGAAACACAACTATTTCCATCCGCCAAATGTGCCGGATATTTTGGAACAAAACGCTTTGATCGGATTGCAGGCAAAAACGGCCAAACCCGAATCCATATGTTAACCGCCGCTGCTCTTCTGGAATTGGATTTTGAACAGCCCAGTTTAGACTACCACAGCTTGATGAAGTTGACAAAAATCTTAACCGGAGATCATCCGGATGATGTAAAAAATATGTTCCGCAGAATGTGCTTTAATGTCTTTGCGCATAACCGCGATGACCATTCTAAAAATTTCACATATCTGTACCATGAAGCAGAGGATCGCTGGCGCTTAAGCCCCGCTTATGACCTCACCTACAGCAATACTTATTACGGTGAACATACAACCACCGTTGACGGAAACGGGCGTAATCCGGGCAAAAAAGATCTTCTGGCCGTCGGTCTCGCTGCCGGAATGAAAAAAACGGAATGCAGTCAGATCATAGACCAGATTCAGAATTGTGTAAATCAGATGTTGAGCGAGTATCTTTAAGCATTCAAAAAAGCGGCCGGCACAAATGACCGACCACCGTGCTGACTCAGCATTTCCCGCTTCAAGCTCCGATCAGAACCCGCTTTCCTTCGAAGGCAAAGCCATAGCAGCGTATTCCGTCCTGCGGTATACCCTGTGCCATAAGCTCTCTTTCATACTGCTTATCCTTTATCTGCCTGAGCGCCGCACGAACCGTGTCCTCCAGCGAGGCCTCCTCAGTTTCCCGAACCTTGAATTCCAGTATAATACCGTCCAGATTCTTCTCCTTCGGAATCAGCATTACATCGTATCGTTCCAAGCCGCTTTCCCGATTCGAACGAATGCTATACCGATCCTGCAAATCCACCAGCAGACCCAGTACAAAGCCATGATAAAAGCGTTCCGGCTGCGACCGCTCAGATACATGTTTTCCGGTATCGAAACTGCTGAAGGTCGTCAAGGCCACATCATTCATATAGGCATTCATCTCCTTCAGATTTCCCTTCAGGAGCGCCTCAATAAACGCATTGTAATTGGTTCCTGTGCTTTCAAACCAGCCGGAAAACATATCCGAAAACATTCCCATCGTTTCCAGATTTGTAATTGCCAGGTGATACCAGGGCTTCCGCCAGGCGCCGCTGTACTCCACCCTTTCCACGCGCAGATAACCGCTGGCAACCAAAAGACTCCAGATGGCATTTCTCGTGTGGTCCAGCTGATCAAACACAATCTGCTCGTCAAAGCTCACCACGATCTCCCGGTTCTGCAGCAGATCCTCCATTCCCTCCTTCACCTCCGGTGAAGCCGTACGAATCAGCCGGTTGATCAATGCATTTCCACTGGTTGCCGCCCAATATGCCTTAAATGTCTTCTCCCGCAGAAAATTCGTGATCGACCATGGATTGTAGATATCCCGCTTAGAGCCAAATACAAATCCATCATACCAGCGCTGCACTTCTTTCTTCTGCTCCGTAAGTCCGAACTGCTCAAGTGCCGCGCTCACCTCATCTTCGGTAAAACCAAAGCAATCCGCATAACGCTCCGACGTTGTGGTAACCACACTGAGATTGTTGAGATCCGAAAATACAGATTCCTTGGAGACTCTGGTGATTCCCGTCATCATCCCACGCTCCAGATACGGATTGGTCTTAAAGGATGCATTGAACAGGCTCCGTATAAAGGATGTGAATTCGCCCCAATAGCCATGAATATAGGCCTCCTGCATCGGTGTGTCATATTCATCCAAAAGAAGTATTACCTTCTTCCCGAAGCAGCGGTACAAATATCCGCACAGCGCACGGATGCTGAAGGAGCACTCCGCATCTCCCATTTCCCTGCTGATCTGCGCATACTCCTCCTTCTCCTGCGGACTGAGCAGCTCTCCCTCCAGCAGATACCGGTTATTTCGATAAAGCTCCGTAATCTGTGCTTTAATCTGCTTCTTTGCATCCTGAAGCTTATCCGCCTTCACTGCCGCAAAGCTCAGAAAAATAACCGGATACGTTCCCTGCAGCTCTCTGTACTCTTTCTTTCGCCATATTTCAAGATCGGAAAACAGGTCCTGACGTCCCTTATAGCGATTGGAAAAGAAGCAGTCGAGCATACTCATATTCAGCGTCTTTCCGAACCGCCGCGGACGTGTGATCAATGTGATTTCATCCCCGGATTCCCACCATTCCGAAATCAGTCTTGTTTTGTCGACATAAAAGTAATTTCCTTCCCGCAGTGACGCAAAGTCCTGCTTTCCGATTCCGATCACACCAGGCATCTGTTCCACCTCCTCTTCATTTCGTGATTGTATCAAGCTTCTTCCGAATACGCATGACTGACTATCCCCAATGCCTCTGACAGATTTTTCTGTCGCAGCAGCTCCGACGGATCCGCCTCTATATCGTCTATACAGGCAGCAGCTTTCCCTGTTTCCAGATCAAGGCAAACCGTTTTATTGGGAACAGACTT
>CAZJQX010000088.1:0-7968 GCA_964548305.1 uncultured Lachnospiraceae bacterium | reverse complement strand
ACATTGCAACGCAGCTGGTTGCCTTCTATACCGTGGTATGGGAGGTGCCGAAGGGATCCGGCAAGATCGGAATCATTAATCAGAATTCCAATGCCGGGTGGCTGCCGCAGATATTTGGCTCCAAGTATCTGCTGCCCATCATTGTGGCTGTGGTGATTACGGTCGTTATGTACTTCTATCTGAAGTTCCAAAAGATGGGCTATGAGATCTCAGTCGTTGGTGAGAGTCCAAACACGGCCAAATACGTCGGTATCCGCGTGCCTCATGTCATTCGCAGGACCATGTTCTTGTCCGGTGCATTATGCGGCATCGTAGGACTGCTTCTGGTTGGCGGCATCAATCATACGATCACAACCACTGTAGTGGGCGGCCAGGGCTTTACCGGTGTCCTGGTGTCCTGGATGTCCAAGTTCAATCCCTTTATCATGGGGCTGTCCAGTTTTCTGATTGTTTTCCTGGAGAGGGGGGCTGGAGAGATCTCTACGAACTTCGGACTGAACCAGTCGTTCTCGGATATTTTGACCGGTATCATTCTGTTCTGCATCATAGGCTGTGAATTCTTTGCAGCGTATAAGCTGCAATTCCGCAAGAAGACAGAAGAGGAGGGTAAATAATTATGCTGAGCTTTTTGATTGCATTTATTCCCAGAGCTATTGTGCAGGGAATTCCGCTTCTGTACGGATGCACCGGTGAGATTGTAACGGAGAAATCCGGCAATCTGAACCTGGGAATTCCCGGCGTTATGTATGTTGGTGGTATCTGTGGTGTCATCGGGTCCTTCCTGTATGAGGCGGCGGTTGGATCAGCCAATATAAACCCGGCACTGGCTATTCTGATTCCGCTGCTGTGCTGCCTGGTGGGATCGCTCCTGATGGGACTTCTGTACTGTTTTCTGACTGTCAATCTTCGGGCAAACCAAAACGTGACAGGTCTTGCCATGACCACCTTTGGTGTTGGTTTTGGAAATTTCTTCGGCGGATCCCTCATTAAGCTCGCCGGCAGTGATGTGCCTTCAATTGCGTTGTCGGCCACCAGTAACTATTTTCGAAAAAGCCTTCCGTTTGCAGGCAGTCTTGGATGGTTCGGCAAACTATTCCTATCCTATGGATTTCTCGCCTATCTGGCCGTTGTGATCGCGCTGGTGGTATCTTATGTGCTGAACCGCACCCGTGTGGGACTCCACCTTCGTGCAGTCGGCGAAGACCCCGGCACGGCAGATGCGGCAGGCATCAACGTATCGATCTACAAATACGGCGCGACCTGCATCGGCTGCATGATTGCGGGATTGGGAGGTCTGTACTATGTTATGGATTACGCATGCGGTGTCTGGTCAAATGATGCCTTCGGTGACAGAGGCTGGCTTGCCATCGCACTTGTGATCTTCACGATGTGGAGACCGAAGCTCGCCATTCTCGATTCGTTCCTGTTCGGCGGATTGTACATCCTGTATTTGTACCTGCCGACCGGAATGGATCACATGGAATACCAGGAAATCTACAAGATGATTCCGTATGTTGTAACGCTGCTCGTGCTGGTTATCTCCAGTATGCGCAACAAACGCGAAAACCAGCCGCCGGAAAGTCTTGGAACGGCTTATTTCCGCGAAGAGAGATAAATAATTTAAAAACACCGCAGCATCAGGTCGATCTGGTGCTGCGGTGTTTTTTGTACGTGCATTACGAAAAAGTTGAACGGCCAAGTTTCGTATGATAGTATTATCTTGAAAATTTATGTCTTTCGGGTCTATAGCAGACGAGACAGAAATATATAAAATCACCGCAGAAAATCATCAGAACAAGAGTGCCTGGGAAATTTTGCGGGGGGGGTATAGACATGGAAAACGAGTCGGAAAAACATCGACAGGAGCAGATAGAAGCTTATCTGGTATTAAGCAAGCTTCGGGAACAGTTTGTCACTTTGTATTATGCGGACTTTACGACCGATTACATGCATACATACAAGACGAATGAGAATTACGGGCCGAAGTACGGCGTGACACAGCATTATTCTGTATCCATGGGTGCTTATGTGGAAAATGATATTGCCGAGAAGGATCGTGAACGCATGCGCAAGCTTACAGATCCGGTATATATCATGAATCGCTTTAAGACAGAGGATGCTTTCACGGCAGAATTCGAAGACCATTCCTTCGGTGATGTGCGCTATTGCTCATTGCGCTTCATTAAGGCAAATGAAGCCGGAACCTGTGCGGTGATCTGCGGCAGCGATGTGACAACAGAGAAAAGAGCGGAGAAGGAAAGACATAATGCGCAGAAGGAGCAGCTGGCTATATTTGATGCGCTTTCTGATAATTATGCCAATGTATACCTGGTGGACCCGACTGCGGAAACATTGAGAGTCCTTAAGCTCAACGGATATGTGACAACCGGTGTGGACAGGCAGACGACGAAGACGTATCCGTATGAGGCGGTTAAAAATCAATACGTTTCGGAAAGAGTGCATCCCGATGATCAGGAAATGATGCGAAAAGCGATTGGCCTGGCTGAGATCAGAAGTGCGCTTGCGGAAAAAAGAGACTATACCGGCAACTATCGTATACTTGCCGACGGTGAGACGCATCATTATCAATTCAAGTACATGAAGCTCAAAAACCATGACTACATGATTGCCGGCTTCCAATGTATTGATGATATGGTGAAGGCTGAGGCTGAGCAAAAGGAATTGCTGCAGCAGGCACTGGCTACCGCACAGCAGGCCAATAAGGCGAAGACAACCTTCCTTAACAGTATGTCTCACGATATCCGCACGCCGATGAATGCCATCATTGGCTTTACGGCATTGGCACAGACGCACATTGATGAGCGGGATAAGGTTGAGGACTATCTCAGCAAGATCAGTACCTCCAGTACGCATTTGCTGAGCCTGATCAATGATATTCTGGATATGAGCCGCATTGAGAGCGGTACCGTAAAGCTTGATGAGAAGCCGGTGCATATTCCGGATCTCCTGCATGACTTAAGAACCATGATACAGGGACTGGTGAATGCCAAGAATCTGAACCTGTTCATTGACACACAGGATGTGATTCATGAGGATGTGCTGACGGATAAGCTGCGGCTCAATCAGGTGCTCTTAAATATTGTCAGCAATGCGGTGAAGTTCACACAGGCGGGCGGAGACATTATCATCAGACTTATTGAAAAGCCCTGCAGAACAAAGCATTACACAACCTATGAATTCTCCGTAAAGGACAACGGAATCGGCATGTCGCAGGAATTCCTCGGACATATTTTCGAGACATTTACCAGAGAATACAGCGCGACCGTCAGCGGCATTCAGGGAACCGGACTTGGTATGGCCATCACGAAAAATATCGTGGATATGATGGGCGGCGACATACAGGTGGAAAGCGAAGAAGGCAAGGGTTCTCTGTTCACGGTCACGCTGGATCTTCGCCTGGCCGATGAGCCGGTGAAGAGTGAGCCGATCCCGGAGCTTCTCGGCGCAAGGGCCCTGGTGGTTGATGACGATATGAATACCTGCAGAAGCGTCAGCAAGATGCTCAGATCCATTGAGATGCGGCCGGACTGGACATCGTCAGGCAAGGAGGCGGTGGTTCGCGCGCAGGATGCGATGGAGATGGATGATGAGTACAAGGTCTATATCATCGATTATCTCATGCCGGATATGAACGGTATCGAAACTGTCCGCAGAATCCGCAAGGTGATCAGTGAGGATGTGCCGATCATTGTCCTTACGGCCTATGACTGGGATGAATTTGAGCATGAGGCCAGAGAAGCCGGTGTGACAGCATTTGTATCGAAGCCGATCTTTATGTCGGAGCTTCGGGATGTGCTGACGCGGCCTGTCGTAAGCGAGAAGATTGTAAAGGAAGAAGAGAAGAAGAACTTCGATTACAGCGATAAGCGAATCCTTCTGGTGGAGGATAATGAACTGAACCGCGAGATTGCCGTGGCTATTCTGGAGGAAACCGGCATGACCGTTGACTGTGCAGAGGATGGTGATGTCGCGGTGGCGACCATTAACAAAGAACCTGCAGGTAAATATGACCTGATCCTTATGGATGTGCAGATGCCGAGAATGGATGGCTATACCGCCACCAGAGAGATCAGAACATTGGCAGACAATAAGAAGGCCAATATTCCGATTGTTGCCATGACGGCGAATGCCTTTGAGGAAGACAGGAAAAGAGCATATGAGTCCGGCATGAATGGACATATCATCAAGCCAATCAGCATCGAGGCAATTGCCAAGGTGCTGGATGGGATATTTGCCGAGAAGAAATAATCAAGTAACTGTTTAGCACCGCATTGACAGGGGGATTAAGTATTGGAATTAAAAGAGAAGGTTGATACACAGGATTCAGCCATAAAAGAATTTATACGTCAGTTTCTTCCATCGGAAGAAGGAATCCCTTCTGTTGATGAGCTGATTCGTGAGGTCGCCAAGTACTATGATGCCGACAGGGCATACATTTTCGAACGGGACTTAACAGAACAATTTTGTGTCAACACCTATGAATGGTGTGCGGAAGGTGTCACCCCGGAGATTCAGAACCTACAGGAGGTGCCCCTTGAAATAATGGAACCCTGGTGGAAAGAATTTCGCTTGAAGGGAAGCTTTTTCCTTTCCTGTGATGATGAATATGCGAAGGCAGAACCGTTTATTTATGAAGTATTGGAGCCACAGGGAATATCGACCCTTATGGCAGCTCCGTTTATGTTCGGAAACGATATGATCGGCTTTCTTGGCGTTGATAATCCGAAGAAAAACATAGATCATCGTCTCTTTCTGGAGGTTGCCGCTGCTAAGCTCAATCAGCAGATTCTGACGATTCGTGAGAATGTCAGAAATAAAGAAACGGATGAGGCGTTCGATTCCATTTACTTTTCTCTTGATGCAGCGCGCTGGGAAATGATATTTGATAAGAACGGAAATATGACTGCCTGCCTTTGGAGCAGTCTGTTTCGGCAAATGCTGGGATATCAGGGAAAGGAGGACTTCCCTGATGTGCTTTCATCCTGGTCAGACCTGCTGCATCCGGCGGATAAAGAAAAAACGCTTGAAGCTTTTTGGGCTGCGGCAAATGATCGTACGGGAAAAACAAGATACAACGTTAAGTATCGTCTTTTGATGAAAAACGGCGTTTATCGGTGGTTTGCGGCGGACGGCAGTCTGACCCGATATGAAAACGGAATGCCGAAGCATTATTATGGCTTATTCCGTGATATCAATGAAGAGGTTCTGGTGGACCAGCGTCTGGAAGAGGCTAAGAAATCGGCGGAAGCCGCAAATGCGGCGAAGACAACATTTCTCTTCAATATGTCTCATGATATACGGACGCCGATGAATGCCATTATCGGGTATACGGATCTCTTGAAAAAGCATAAAGACGAGGCGGATAAGGTAGACGACTATATCGATAAGATTCAATCCTCCAGTGATTTCCTGCTTTCGCTGATTAATAACGTTTTGGAGATGGCGAGAATTGAAAGCGGAAAAACAGTACTCGATGAAAGCGTATTCCGAGTGGGAGAAATCTGTGAAGAGGTCACGTCCGTTTACAGTGATCTGATGAAGCAGAAGAACATTGCATTTACGTATTCTGTGGATGTTCATACGAAGTATATTTATGGCGATGTGGTAAAGCTCAGGAAAATATGGCTGAACATCGTTTCCAATGCTTATAAATACACGCCGGAAGGAGGCGCTGTATCGATCTCTACCATAGAGCTTCCGTGCGATGAGGAAGGCTATGCCAGAATACAGACAAGCTTTACGGATACGGGAATCGGCATGTCAAAGGAATATCTTGCCGTCATCTTCGAAGAATTCAGCAGAGAGCGGACATCCACGGAAAGCCAGATACAGGGTACGGGCCTTGGTATGTCCATCGTCAAGGAGCTTGTGGATCTGATGGGCGGTACGATTACGGTGGAGAGTGAGCTGGGCAAGGGCAGTACATTCCGGGTGACCTTTAAGCACCGAATCGGAGAGAACCCGGAGGTTAAGCATTCTGAAAAGCAGGAAGCTGTGGTGTATCAGGAATTTGAAGGAAAAAGAATTCTTCTGGCAGAGGACAATGAATTAAATGCAGAGATTGCGATGACCATTCTGTCAGAAGCCGGATTTGAAGTAGAGCATGCGTCGGATGGTGTTGTATGCATAGATATGCTGCAGAAGGCGTCATGCGGGTATTATGATCTGATTCTCATGGATGTGCAGATGCCGAATATGGATGGATATAAGGCCACCAGAACGATCCGTGCGATGAAGGATCCTTGCCGCAATAACATTCCGATCATCGCGATGACGGCAAATGCGTTTGACGAGGATAAGAAAAATGCATTTGATGCAGGCATGAACGGACATATCGCAAAGCCGATCAGCATTCCTGTTCTCATGCAGACGCTGGCGGAAATCGTCAGGGAACGTTGAATATAGTATTAGAAATGGAAAATGAATCACGGATGTTGGGAAATAAATCAAATGAAGCATTTTCTGACGCATTAGGGCGTCAGCTTGAAGAATCAGAGAGTATGATTGCTGCATTGACGGCGGATTATCTGAATGTGTATGTTATCGAGCCGGAAACAGATCATGGAAGCATCCTTAAGCTGGATGGTTATGTCATTAACGGCATCAAGGAAACGCCGAAGAATTTCACCTATTCGAAGGTGCTTCAAACATATGCCAAGGACCGTGTATGCGATGAAGACAGAGAAGAATTTCTGAAGACGCTGCTGCCGGATGCATTGGTGAAGAGCTTTGCGGACGGAAGAGAAAGGCTTGAGCTGAAGTATCGGGTGCCCATTGACAGCAAGCTGGAGCACTACAGCGGAATGTACAGCCGCATTTCAAAGCCGGGAGAGGCGCTGAAGATCATCGCCGGCTTCAGAAGCACTGAGGATGTCATATCCATACAGAGCAAAACGCGAAAAGAGGGTCTGTACAGCGCCTATGCGGCGATATCAGACCTTTATCTGGCAATGTTTCGCGTGAATATAAAGGACAATACCTATTCATCCATCAAAACAACAGAGGCAGTAAAGCGATATACGCTTCCGAACAACAGAAGATATGATGAAAATCTGAAGGCCATCATGACCGAGCTTGCCGACGAGGAAAGCCTGGATTCTGCGCTGGCATTTCTGGATGCCAATACAGTTGAAGAGAGAATGCAGGGGAAAAACCACATCTCCACACGCTTCAACGGCAAGGTTGCCGGTGCGTGCAAGCTGCATCTGATGAAGGAGAAGGAGGATAAGGCAGCAGACGGCGAGCTGATCCATGTGATTCTTGCAGTGGAGACGTTGGAAGAATATATCCGGGAAGAGCGGGAGCACGCAGAGGTCGTGAATTCCCTGTCGACCATTTACTCCACAATTTTCCGGGCGGACATCATTACCCATGAATATGAAATACTGAACAGTGTGCCGCTCATGGGGAAGGTTGCTGCCAGCAAGGGTAATTTTGATGATGTAAAGGAAACGATCATAGAATCCTTTATGGAACCGGAATTCAGAGAACCGCTCAGAGAATTCCTGAATTTGGATACGCTGGCCGACAGATTTGAAAAGGTAAACACGGTAACAACAGACTACAAAGCGCCTACGGGACAATGGATGCAGGCACGCTTTATTGTCAAGCGCAGGGATGAAAACGGCAGGGCGGTGGAAACCCTGTATGTTGCCCGGGATATCACGGAGGAGAAGACCAAGGATCTCAAGCAGCAGGAGGCGCTGACGCACGCTCTGGCTGCGGCACAGCAGGCCAACAGAGCGAAGACCACCTTCCTCAACAGTATGTCTCACGATATCCGTACGCCGATGAATGCCATCATTGGCTTTACGGCATTGGCACAGACACACCTTGAGGACCACGCCCAGGTAGAGGATTATCTCGGCAAGATCAGCACATCGAGCAATCATCTGCTGAGTCTGATCAATGACATTCTGGATATGAGCCGTATTGAGAGCGGTACGG
>CAZJQX010000087.1:0-8119 GCA_964548305.1 uncultured Lachnospiraceae bacterium | reverse complement strand
AGCGGCCGGCGTGGCGGCTTTGCAGAAAAGCGGGAGGCAGCAGAAGCAGCTGGCGTTGTCCTTCTGCTGGTGGGGTGTCCGGAGGAGCCTCTGCTGCCGCCTCTGGGAGAAACGGTGACAGTAGAGGAATTGCGGCAGCATAGTGGAATCTGATAACGAAATATAGAGGAAGAGGAGAATGACCGAAAATCGTGAAATTTATCTGATCGGCATGGGACCGGGAAGCGCTTCCCTGCTGACAGAGGAAGCCAGGGAATGTCTGCTTTCGCTGGATGCAGTGGCCGGTGCGGAGAGAACCATGACGCTGTATCGGGAAATCGGCGGCAACGCAGACGAAGAATGCTGTTTTGTGAGCTTTCGCACCGCAGAGCTTGTGCATTTTCTTAGTACACTGCCGGACAACTGCCGGAAGGTAGGCTTTCTCTTCACAGGGGCGCTGTCTGTGTACTCCGGCGCGACGGCATTGGCCTCTGCTTTAGTGGAAATCGGCATACCACGGGAGCGGCTGCGCTATGTATCCGGCCTTTCTTCGCTGGATTATTTCCTGGACCGGCTGGGAGAACGCCGGGAATCCGTGGCGGTGCTGAGCCTTCATGGACGCGAGGGATCCGTTCTGCCGCTGCTTCCGAAGGAGGGCAAGCTGCTTTGTCTCCTGGGCGGTTCCGGACAACTGAAAAAGATTTCCCGGGAGCTTCTGGATTTTGGCCTATCCGAGACGGAAATGGTGCTGGGAAGCCGTTTGGGCTATCCGGAGGAGCAGATCTGCAGAGGAAAGCCGGCTGATTTTCTGGATATTGAGGAGGATCCGTTGTCGCTTCTCTATCTTTGTTATCATCCGGGAACGGAGGCGCTGCAGACTGATGATTTTTGGCGCTTCGGGCTGGAGGACACACGCTTTTTCCGGGAGGCCGGTGTGCCCATGACGAAGCAGTCGGCCCGGGGCTTCACGCTGTCGCAGCTGCCGTTGAAGGCGGATGCAGTGGTCTATGATATCGGTGCCGGCAGCGGTTCGATTTCTGTGGAGCTGAGCCTGCATGTGCCGCGGGGGCGTGTGCTGGCCTTTGAATCCGAAGCGGCGGCGCTTAGGGTGCTCGCCGAGAACCGCCGGCGCTTTCTCTGCGGCAATCTCTGCATTGTGCCGGGAAGTGCCCCGGATACGCTGCCATCAGCGGATTCTCCGGACGGAAGGCCGGATCTCGTGTTCATCGGAGGGAGCCGCGGACGACTTTCTTCCATAATAAAGGCAGTCCTGGAGCGAAGTCCAGGCTGCATCATTGCAATCCACGCTGTCACCATGGAGACGGAACAGGAAATTCTGCAAATGGAGCCGCAGCTGGCAGGAACTCATCGCCTGGATGTTAAGACATTTTCTGTGTCGGCGCTTCGCCCGCTGGGCAGATACCATATGCGCAGCGCCGAGAATCCTATTACCCTGGCTCTGTTTGTGCCGCTGGAATCAAAAAAATCGTAACTGTTTAGCACCGCATCGCTGCATCGCAAAGCGATGCGCGATGTGTCGGTTCAGAGGCGCTTCGCGCCTTGGCCGCCACCAGAAAAATGACAAAAATGCTTCGCTGAGCAAGCTCCGCTCTGCATTTTGTGCATTTTTCTGGTGGTGCTAAACAATTACAAAAAATTCTCTGATTTGCTGTAATGTGTGTCTCTTTTGTGTCTGTACATTCGCTATAGTATGGGCATAGAAACAAAAAGAACTTGAGCAAATGAGAGGAGACGCAGAATGAATAACATGAATCAGGCGATACAGGACCGAAACGAGCTTCGGATGCAGAAGCTGACTTCCGGATCAACCCTGAGCTTTGCGTCATTAATTACAGCACAGCTTTTATGCCGTTTCGGACAGGTTTCCGAGGAAGCGGCTCAGAATTTCCAGAAGCGGGCGGACAGAGCTTTTGATCCGACCTCCGGCGGTGATGCCGCAGCCAACTGGGGAGAAATCAATATAAAGGGACTGATGGCACAGCAGCTTCTGGCACTGGAGCAGGTGGGACGCCGTGTGCAGGCCGGCAGCGAGATGGAAGCATTGATCAGCGGACCGGGACTGCGGGCAGAGACCGCCATGCAGATGCTGGAGCGTGCCGGACGTCTGCATCCGGAGATGGCTGAGCATTCCAATGAGTGGCTCCAGGAGGTACAGAAGGATGTGGTGCTTTCTCGTGAGACAGCAGAGGCCATCAACCGGGGACTTGCATGCTTCAAGAACCGCCGCAGTGAGGCGTTCAAGGAGAACTTCGCCGCCCTGGGAAATGCAGAGCGGATGGAGATCTACCAGAGTGCATATCAGGAAGCTGCTAATGTAATGACGCAGGACAATGTCGTAAAGGACGGCGTGGCAGAGGAGCTTTCAAAATTCGAGAACAAGACACTCGGTGCTGCTCATGCAAAGGAGAGCGCCAAGGCCGCAGAACAGAAGAAAGCGGAGGCTGCCCGGGTCAGGGTTGGCGGCTTTCAGGGACTCATGTCAAGACTCGGAATCGGCCCCAAAACAGATAAGCTTCAGCATGAGACCTCCGCACCCGGAAAAGAGCGGCAGATCAATCGTTGATGTTGCATAAAGTACATAAATGTGCATAATTACGAGAAAAAACGAAGGATGTTTGTAATAATTTATACATTATTTTAATGCAGACAATGATGTGGAATGATGATATACTCTTCTGTGATTGATTGACGGATTATTTGGAGGAGAAGACCCATTTTACACATCATTCTCTCTGCCGGGTTAACGATATTATTTGCACTGCTTTTTGATATCCTGCAGCGCAAAACGAAATTTTCAACAATTCCATATTGGCTGCAGCAGATACTGATCGGTATCTGCTTTGGCATATCTGCCGCTTTTGCTACTCTGTGCTCGGCCTGGGACGGCTCGGCAGATCTGGTGAATATTCACGTTCGGGATGCGGCTCCGCTGACCGCCGGACTCTTTTTCGGAGCCCCTGCAGGTCTTGTGGCCGGCATTCTCGGCGGTGCTTACCGGTATTACTACGGTCTTGTGAATTTTACGAGACTTGCCTGCAGTCTTGCCTGTGTGATGGCTGGTTTGGTCGCTGCGCTGCTAAGAGAATTTCTCTTTACACGCAGAAGACCGAACTGGCTTTATTGTGCGTTTATAGGAGCAGTGACGGAAGTCATACACATGCTTCTGATCCTGATGATCAACAACAGGGAGCTGACCCGGGCATTTAATTTTGTTGAGCAATATACCGGCGCGATTACCCTGTGCGTCAGCATTTGCCTCGCGCTGGTGTCCGTTGTCCTGTATCTTTACCGTCACAGGGGATTCCCGAGAGAACGGGAGAAGCTTGAGCTTTCTGCGGCCATTCAGTACTGGCTTCTGTGCAGTGTCCTGATGGCCTTTGCGATCACCTGCTTCCTGAATCATAATCTGCAGACGAGGCTTGCTGTCCGGGAGGCGGAAAGCAGCATAAGAACGGCTATACAGGATGTACAGCGGGATGTCTATATGTCCGCTGCGGGTGTGCAGGGCGCCATTGTGGACAATTCTCCCTGGCGCATCGGTCAGACGGGAAATGTGCTTCTCTGCGATGATGATCTGGTGTTGCTGAACAGTGCCTGGGCGGGAACGGCCATCGAAGATACGGATACCATTACAGGAACGGATCTGACCGTACAGCCGCTGAACAGCTGCTTTAAGGCAGTGGTTTACGGAGAAAGCTCGTATTGTCTGCTGGTTCACGACAGCGGAATCTATTATATCGGCTATATTCCGGAGACGGAGGTCATGTATTACCGACAGGTTTCCATGTACGTCACGGTGTTTTCAGAGGTGCTGATTTTTGCCGGCCTTTTCTTTATGGTGTATTTCATCACCAGACATTTCGTTGAGGACAATCTGCAGAAGGTCAATGTGGGCCTGGATGCCATCAGCCGCGGCAATCTGGAGGAGGAGGTTAATGTGCGCTCCTTCCGGGAATTCGATGACCTTTCCGATGACATCAATTTCACCGTGGCTACGCTGAAAAAGTACATCGCCGAGGCAGAGGAACGAAATGAAAAGGAACTGCAGTTTGCGCACGCTGTGCAGTTTTCGGCTTTGCCTTCGGCACTGACGAATCATGAGGGCTTCTCCATTTTCGGCCGTATGGACACGGCCAAGGAGGTGGGCGGTGACTTCTATGACTATTACCGGCTGGGAGAGCATCACATCGGCTTTATGATTGCGGATGTTTCCGGCAAGGGTATTCCCGCGGCTATGTTTATGATGTCGGCGAAAACCATCATTAAGCTGCTGGCGGAGATGGGCCTGTCTGTTGAGAATATTTTCCGGAAGGCGAATGACAAGCTGTGCGCCAACAATGCCGAGGAAATGTTTGTTACCGCCTGGATGGGCATTCTGGACCTCAGAAGCGGACAGATAGAGTATGTGAATGCCGGACACAATCCGCCGGTGCTGAAGCATCGGGACGGCAGCACGGAACTGTTCAAATCCAGACCGGGGCTGGTGCTGGCAGGCATGGAGGGATTCCCGTATAAAAGCAACACCCTGCAGCTGCAGCCCGGCGACATTTTCATGCTGTATACAGACGGCATAACAGAGGACACCAATCCGAGCCAGGAGCTTTTCGGGGAGGAGCGCCTTTTGGAGGTCGTTCGAAATGCGGAGGCGGATATCTCCATGGAGGAGCTCTGCGGCAGGGTAAAGAAGGCCGCGGATGACTTCGCGGGAGAGGCACCGCAGTTCGACGACATGACGATGCTTTCAATTCGTTGGGAGGGGACAACTGACATGGAAAAGCGAATTGCGGAGATCACATTGGAAGCGACGGTGGAAAACATTGAACGTGTGACGGATTTTGTGAATGCCGAGCTGGAGAAGCTGGACTGCCCGCATAAGGCACAGCTGCAGCTGGATATCGCCATTGATGAGCTGTTCGGCAACATTGTCCGCTATGCCTATCGGCCGGGAGTGGGACCCGCTACGGTCCGCATCTCAGTTTCTGAAGATCCCCTGTCCGTGAACGTGACCTTCATTGATCAGGGCAAGCCCTATGATCCCTTGAAAAATGAGGATCCGGATACCACGATGGGGCTCGACGAACGGAAAATCGGCGGTCTGGGCATCTTCATTGTGAAGAATTCCATGGATCAGATCAGCTACAGCTATGAAAACGGACAGAACATTCTGAGAATCAGAAAGCAGCTGGAAGGTGCAAAGGAGAATTGTGAATGAAAATTCTTGCAGCAGATGACGAGAGAATCGCGCTGAAGAATATTGTTGGGGTACTGGAGGAGGTTCTGCCGGAGGCGGAGATCCTTTCCTTCCGTTCCGGAGAGGCACTGCTGGAGTCAGAGGCAGTTCCGGAAGCGGTGATTGCCTTTCTGGATGTGGAAATGCGCGGCATTTCCGGTGTGGAGACGGCAGAGGAGCTGAAGAAGCGGAACCCTACCATCAATATCATTTTTACCACGGGCTTCAGCCAGTATACCGGCAACGCCATGGCACTTCATGCCAGCGGCTATATCATGAAGCCCATCACGGCGGATAAGGTAAGGGCAGAGCTGCAGGAGCTCCGCTTCCCGCTGGAGAGAAAGCAGGAGAAGGCGGCGGAGACCGCACCTGAGGAAGAGAAAAAGATCAGGCTCCGGGTGCAGACCTTCGGCGACTTTGAGGTCTTCGAGGGGGACAAGCCTCTGCGCTTCCGCTACAACAAGACCAAGGAAATGCTGGCGTACCTGATTGACCGCCGCGGCGCGCTCTGTTCCATTGAGCAGATTCTAAGCATGCTCTGGGAGGACGATGATGACTACATGTCCCATGTGTCCTACTTCAAGAATATGCGCCGAGACCTGCAGACGGAGTTTGAGCGGATCGGCATTCCGGACGCTCTGGTCAAAAAGAAGGGCATGCTCGGCATTGTGCCCAGCTACTTCGACTGCGACTACTTCGACTGGATGGAAGGAAAGTCACATGCCCTGGACAGCTACTTCGGAGAGTATATGTCCCAGTACAGCTGGAGTGAGAATACCCACGGACTCTTAGAGGAAGCACGGCTTTCTCAGAAATATAAGCCCACATTCTTTTAAAATTCATTGTTTTTGTGTCCCTTTTGTGTCCTGCCGAAGCGTATACTTCGGGGAAAAGGGGAAGAGTGCTGAAATAGGCTGCCGCCGGAAGCGGCAGGAGGAGGATGAAAAATGGCAGATTACGTATTGAAGACAGCAAAGCGGGTGGATACCCAAAGCGCACCGGCACTGGAGGCAGAGCTGAAGGCTTTCTTTGCGAAGGGCATTTATAACTTTACAGTGGATATGTCGGAGACTGCCTACATCAGCTCCGCGGCACTGCGGGTATTCCTTTCGGCACAGAAGAAGGTGACTGCGCAGGGCGGTGAAATGCTGCTGACCAATGTGACACCGGTGGTGATGGAGGTTTTCGATGTCACCGGCTTTACCGGAATTCTGAATATTGCGGAGAACTAAAGCATGACCTGGATTCGGGAATTCCTGAATAAAACACCGGAGGAGAAGAAGAAATGGCTGCGGGATGCCCTGGAGCCCCGGCACGGCTACCAGGATCAGACCTGGCAGCAGCTGGTATTCCGGGGACTGATCGTCTGCTTCACGGCCTATCGTCCCATGATTTTGTATCTCCTGCTGGCACCGTTTCTTGCTTACATCGGCATGCAGATCCGGCATTATACCCTGGGGGAGGACGCTTTCATCAGTGCCAGCGGCAATTTCTATTATGTGCTGGCCCAGATCTGTGTTCTGGTTTATCTTTACCGCAGTGCAAAGAAGAAGGGCATGAGCCTTTTCGAAGCGGTGGGACTGCAGATCAAGGGTGCCCGGTGGAAGCTGGGCGGCTGGTGTGCCGCCTTCGGTGCATTCCTGAGTCTTATGCTTTCAGCCATCATTACGCTGCTGCCGGGGCTGATCACTGCGGGCTATACCGCTGATTCGGCGCGGATTTTCCAGCGGACGGACCTGCTGCTGGTGCTGCTGAGTCTCGGCATCTTCACCCCGGTGGTGGAGGAGATTCTGATTCGAGGCTATCTTTTGAACGGACTCCTCAGCTTCTTCACGGATCAGCAGGCAGTACTGATCTCGGCGTTCATTTTTGCTGTCTTCCATGTGCAGCCCCTCTGGATTCTCTATACCTTCTTTTTGGGAATCCTCATGGCGAAGCTGGCCATCAAGGAGGACAACATTTTATACAGCATGCTGATGCATGCGGGCTTCAATTTCCCTTCCATCCTGAATGCGGTCATTCAGTGCTGCGGAGCGGAAAAGATCTTTTTCGGAAGTCATATATTGATATTGTTTTACGGACTTTTGGGAGCAGCGGGGGCTTACCTGATGCTTCAGAATATTCAGAGGGAGGAAGAGCTATGGAGAATCTGAAAAAGCGAATTGCCCTGTGCGTAGGGGCCGTTCTGCTGGGATCACTGGTATTCGGCTATATTCTTCGCGTGGCCACAGAGCGGTTCCCGGAGATTCAGAATGACGGCATTATCGCCGCGCTGGATCCGGTGCTGCTGATCGAGCCCCAGACCTGGATCTCCGGCTTCGTTATCGTGGCCTTCATTGCGACACTCTATATCGTAAATCACCGTCTGACCTTTAGACAGGCTAAGCGCTTCATGCGGGGTTCCGCCAAGGATACCGTGGATTCTGCACTGGAGAATTCCCGCTTCATGACGAAGAAGGAGATGGATTTCAACTTCCCGCACAAGGAGTTCACAAAGCTGGCTTCCGAGAAGAAGGACGGTATCCCCGTGTATGCGGTATACAACAATAAACGGCGTGAGCTGGACATCAACATCGCGTCTCCCATGCATTCCATTATCATCGGTGCCACCGGTTCCGGTAAGACGACCACCTTCATTAACCCGATGATTCAGATCCTGGGTGCGACGGCAGCCGGCTCCTCCATGATCTGTACGGACCCGAAGGGCGAGCTTTTCCAGATGCACAGCGGCTATCTGGCCGGCAAGGGCTATAAGGCCATGGTGCTGGATCTCCGTGATCCCTACAGCTCCTTCCGCTGGAACCCGCTGGGGGATCTGTATGACCGCTACCAGCTGTATCTGCATACCGGCGATGAGATTTATCAGCGTGACGATGAAGTGGAGTCCAG
>CAZJQX010000086.1:0-8167 GCA_964548305.1 uncultured Lachnospiraceae bacterium | reverse complement strand
CAGCCGTCTTCTGCAGCAAAGGGTCCTGCAGCTTATCCAGCATTTTCAGCCGCCTCGCTTCAATAGGCTTAGCGGAAATCGCCGCCATATAATCCGTCTCCGTCATATGCCAGAGGGAAAACTGCCCCGGCGTCAAGCTCTGCTGCACCCGTTCTGCAATGCACAGCCCCTCCGGATCGAAGTCACCGGCATAATAAACCCGTATTCCATCCTTTTTCAGAAGCCGCAGAATCAGCCAGGCGCTGAGCCTGGGCTGCCCGTTCATACACATCAGTGAGCGCTGCTTCCACCGCTCCGCCAGCAAGGCATAGACCACCGGATTCTCCACAATCCACAGGGTATTGTCCCGGCAATGGATATTCTGCCATTTGGCCAACACGGAGAGCGGCACATTCACCGGCTCTCCCGCCGCAGCAAAACCGGCCATTCCCTCGTGCCGTCTTCCCTCTGCCATGTCCGCCTCCACACCGCAGAGCATGGCGTAATTGGATACATCATCCAATAAAATTCCGGCAGAGAAATAAAGGGACTGCCTTTTAAGGGCGGCTGCTTCCAACGACTCCGCTGGACGCTTTTCCTGCGACTGGCGCCACTGCAGGAGAAGCGAAAACAAATGTGACTTTTCACTGCCGGGATCCAGGGCATGCGGATCCCCCGTAAGGGAAGCCGCAAACACCGGAAGATATTGATAGGTCGACTGCTGCCGCAGCTCCTCCAACAGATCCAGGGCCTGCACAAGAAAAGCCAGCTGCCGGGTAAGATCCGCCAGAAGACTTTCCTCCGAGGCATTCTGGCGGCCGCTCATCAGCTGATGCACCAGTGCTGTCAGTTCAGCCGGAACCCCATCAGCAGCTTCCGCCGAAGACATTACCCCGAGGGACAGAAGAAGCGCCCCGGACAATGCGCAATGGTCCTTGCTTTTCTGGGCCGCAACTGCTCTCTCCCAGCAATTCTGCACCATCTCCCTGTGACGAAGCTCCGTCTCCCGCTTTCCGAGAAGCGGTGCTCCATAAAAAGCCTCCAACAGCATTTCCGGGGAAACGGCGGCAAACCGCGTCTCCAGCAGTGCCTTCTGAAAGGCCTTTGCTGAAATGGCCGCGCTTTTCTGATTCCGGTAGCTGCGGCCGAAAAAGCCCTCCAGAGCCTCCCGCTCCGCCTCATTCCGCAGAGAAAGCTGTACACTGCCCCGAAAACTGCCGTAGGAGCGGTACTTCTCACAGAAGCCCTTCAGGAGGCGGCAAAACACCGGCATGCTGCGGAAATACGCAAGACTCGCCTCCAGCAATTCATCCTTCATCCAGCTTCCGACTCTCCTCTTCCATCTCCTTCTCATCCTGCAGAAGACTGCGCGTTTTTCCATTCCAGAGGAAGGACAGCACCGTCACAAACTTCGCATTGTTGGGACGCAGCAGCTCATAGATTGCGAGTGCGTCCAGAGTATCCGCATCTCCCCAGAGCACCTGGGAGTTGATAATGAAGTCGAAGCCGAACTCCCGCATCAAGCGGAACATATCCCGGATATTCCGGCTGTCAACGCCGGCAAAGGCCTCGTCCAGTGAAACGATCTGCGGTGCATCCGGACGGGCACCGTGATACTTGGCCGTTACCGCCGAAAACAGCGGCACATACATGGACATCGCCTTCTCACCGCCGGAAAATGTTCCGAAAACCGAATTGGTCAGTTCCTTCTGGCGTTCTCCCGGCTTCTCGCAGAACAGCTGGAACTCAAACCATTTGCGGTAATCCAGCGCATCCTGCATCACCTGATAGAAGGAAGCCGCGCCGCCGCTGTCCTCCGCAATGCGCCGGGATTCCTCCACCTTGGAGCGGAAATGCTGACTTAACCGGTTGGCTTCCTCCTCACGCATGGAACGGTAGTCCTTCCGCAAAAGCTCCACCAGGTCTGCCGTATCCAGCTGAGATTCATTTTCCGCAGTCTTACTGCGCCAGCGAAGTCGGAGCTTGAGGCCGCTGGAGGTATTCATGCTCTCCATCTGCCGATTCATATTTTCCACCCAGCTCTGGGCACTGTTGATGCGGCTGCGGATCTTCCGGCTCATGGTATTGGAAAGAATATCCTCAAAGAGCTCCCGGTCGTTCTGTCGAATCAGCTGCCGCAGCTCCTCCAGTTCCTCATCCAATATGCTGCAGAGACGCTGGAAGGAAATCTTCTCCCCATGGTAACGGGCCTGGTAATCCAGTCGCTGCACCATGAAGGACCAGCTGCTGCCCTGGGGCTTCTGCTTTCCAAGCTCTCCGAACAGCTGCAGAGCACTGAGCTGATAATCAATGAGATAACTGCTGTTTTCAAAGTAAACCTGCTGTACTCTGGTCTGCAGCTGTTCCAGCGCTTCTTCTCCTCGTTTCCTGAAAGCAAGGACGGTTTCCTGCGGACTGCGAGGCTGCTCCTCCGCATCAGAAAAAACATATCCCAGCTGATACTCTGCAAGATACACGGAAGCGGCAAATTTCTGCTCCTCGACGAGAAGCCTGCTGGCCTCGGAAAGACTCTCCAGCTTCTCTGCCGCATTCCGGCACTCGGTTTCCTTATTGCCACGTTCCTTTTCACAGCTGCCCCGCTGCCGGTCATAGTCAGAAAGCCAGTGTATACAGTACTCCAGCCGCTCCTGGATAGCAGCATAATCCGTCAGCGCCAGCTGCTTCTCAATGGACGTCTTTCTATCCTCTGCCTTCCGTTTTTCCTGTTCAAGCCGCCCCTGATCGTAGCGCAGCTGATCCAGATCCTCCTCCAGCATTTCCTTCTGGGCCTGCTGCTGCCCGAGAGCTGCCGTCTGATCCAGATAAGAAGCATGCGTCAGCTTCAGTGTATGCAGTTCACTCTGATACTCAGCGGCTGCGGCCGCTGCAGCCTCAAAGCTTTCCAGACTGTTATGAAGATACAGCTTTTCGGACAGCTTCGCCGCCTGGGTCCGATCCTCCTGAAGAGACTGAATCAGGGCATGCACTGCCTCATCAATCTGCTTCTGCAGGGACTTCTGCACGGAAAGCAGCTTTTCGGCCTCCTCACAGGCTCTCTGGGCCTCCCGAAGCGGCTTCTCCTTCGGGAAGCCGGCATATTCCGCCTCCAGAACTGTCATTCTGCCCCGGAAGCTCTCCATTTCCGCTGTCAAAGACTCCAATTGCTGTGTCAGTTCTGCGATTCGTTCCTGCAGTGCCCGAATTTTCTCCGCACGATTTCTTTCCCGGGCCTTGGTGCCGATAAAGCCCGCCTGATATTCGCCGCTGATGGTACCAGCCAGAATACCGTTCCGCCATGTACCGTCCGCGGAAATGACGGTTTCCCCGTTTCCTTCTATAGAGATGTGGCGAAGTATATCGGTCATCTCCATGTTCAGAAATACCGTATTCACGCTGTCATTCAGTTCCAGTGTTTCCAGCGCCGTTTTTCCACCGGCCTTTCCGGCATTTTCCCGGACAAAAATGTAGCGGTCGCAGGCACCCGGATCTATCCGCAGCACCTCCTGTCGATAGCTTTCTTCAATGACCAGTGCATCCAAAAGCCCCATTTCCAGCATAGCCTCTTCTATGCGATTTCGACTTTCCTCATCCAGGGACTCCGCAAACTCCAGTGTCTTATAAAATTCATGGTACGGAATACCACGCTTCGTGAGTCTGCGGCGGTTTTCCAGCACCGCCGGGCTTCGCTCCGGCTCCGGCTCACGGGCATTTTCCCACTGGTGAAGCTCATCCTCACACACTGCCCGTTCCTCGGAAAGTCTTTTGCTCTCCATCCGGCGCTCCTCAATCTCCTGCTTCAGCTGAAGCCGAAGATCCTGCAGCAGCACATCCACCGGCCGCTTTGCCTGCTGATAGTCCGCCTCGCCGTCATAATCATCCGCAAAATGGCAGAGGGCCTGCAGCACTGCCTCCGGCAGCTTCAGCTCCTGATTCTGCCCATGCCAAAGATAGAGAGCCTCCTTCCAGCTGCTCTCCGCCTCTGTAAGCGCCGCTTCTTTTTCCCGCAGACTGCGCTCGGCCCGATCTGCCAGATCCTGCTGTTTCGCCAGCTCATCCCGCTTTCCCCGCAGCTTCTCCTCACCGACAGACAGACGCCGTTGCACCGCAAGGCCTTCCTGTATGCCCTGCTTTGTTTTCTGAAATTCCGCCTCATAGGTGCTGAAACCGAAGCTTTCCTCCAGAGCCTTCAGAAGCTCATCCGACAAAAAGCTCTGGGCTTGATAGGACATGGTATCTGCTTCCTCTCCCATGTTTTCCAGGCACGTATCGATTTCCCGTCTTTTTTCTTCCCGCTTCTCCGTGATGCGGCGAATCTGTTCTGTGCAGGCACGAACCTTTTCCTGCTTCTTATTGATCTGGGCTTCCTTTTCGGAAATTTGCGTTCCAAGCTCCCGGAGACGATCCAGAAGCTTCTGCTCCTCCTGCTTCAGCTGGTAAGCATCGCTCTTTCCAAGCTCCTCCCGTTCCTGCTCCATGGCCGCCTTCTGTGAAGACAAGGCCGCAAGCTCCGTGGTGAGCTCTGCCAGCCGCTGTTCTGCTTCCGCGAGTCGTGTCCGTTCTGTCTCCTGCTGCTGTTCATTTTCCTTGAGACGCTTTTCTGCCTGTTCCGCTGCGACAGCCTTTTCATAGAGCATGCTCTGGTTGTAGCGGCCGAAGACATTAGCAATGCGTTCCGCCGCCTTCCGGGCCGCCTCCTTGGTTTCCAGCTGCAGCCGAAGGGAGTCCATATTCTCAATGGCCTCAGTCATGGGCCGGAGATCCTCCTCCGAAAGCCCCTGCAGTGCCGAGCTCAGAATGTCATTGATGACCGACGGCTTAAAGTCTCTGGAAAGCTTCGGCGTTCTGAGCTGAATGAGAAGATCCAGCATTTCCCTATAGGCATCTGTGGTGGCGAAGCCGAAGAGCTGCTGATTCACAAATTCGATGTACTCCGCCTGCCGCTCGTAAACCCGGCCGCCCTCCGCCAGACGGTTTTCCAGCTCCTTCCGGGATAATGTCAGCTTCTCCCCGCTGTTCCGGTAAAGGGAGAAATCCCTGCCGATCCGGCGTCCGTCCAGAATGCCGAAATACCACTTGTCCAGCGGCTTTCCCCGGCGGGCACGAATCCCCATACCGATGGTGAGATAGGATTCGCTGCTCTCCCGCTTGAACTCCATATAGAGATAGCCGGTGCGCTCGTCCCGGCCGTCTCCCTCCTCCAGCAGATATCCCGCCATTTTCCGATCCCGGGAGCCGAAGGGATCCAGCCGCTCCGGATTGGCATTGCCGTCCAGCAGCAGCGGTACCGCGCTCTGCATCGTAACGGATTTTCCCGAGCCATTCGAGCCCCGCAGCAAAAGTCTTCCCTTTGCGAAGCAGAATTCCTGCTCATCATAATACCAAAAGTTGATCAGTCCCAGCTTATTTGCATGCCATCTGTTCTGTCCCATAGCTCTCCCTTATTCTCCGTACTGTCCTGCCAGCTTCGCACACAGAGGTTCAATCCGCAGCCTTCCGCTGTCTGTATCCCGGGAAAGGAATGTCCAGAACACCAGCTGATCCTTCACCTCCCGCAGAAAATCTCCCTCCGGCAGTTCCCGATACTGCTTGGAAAAATATTTCAGATTCTTTTCCCTTACTTCCCGGAGAAGCGCATCCATCTCCGGCTCCTCCAGCCACACAGTATCCCGGACATCCGTCTTCCAGATACCGTCCCGAATCCGCTGCTGTATCCCGGCAAGACATAGCAAAAGTATGTCCGATATAGTATTCCCGCCGGGAAAGCTTTCTCCCAGGCTGCTGTTTTCACCAAGGAGCAGCATGCCGCCGCCTTTGGAGATGTCCAGCCGCATATCCAGCAGCCGGCTCAGCTCCTCCCGCATACGGGCGCCCTGATTTTTCAAGTACTCATAATCCCCCTCGGCTCCTTCGGAACGATACATTCCGGGCGAAAACAGAAGACGACGATAGACCCGGTGCCGCCGCACCAGACCTTTGTCCTCGTCTACCTCATACCAGCCGGAATTCAGAAAATCCTCTATGCCGGTGTAATCCATAATATCCTCAGAAAAGCTCCGCATGTAGTACATGGACACACCGGTGTTTTCATACAGCACATCCTTCTGGGCTTCCACAAAGCCATCCTCAGAGCCGTCGGTCCGTTTCAGAATGCCCTGCTCCTCCGCATACCGGAGCACCCGCACCAGACGCTGCCGCTCCTGATAGGAGGTCCAGTCCACACCACCGCCCGGCAAATTTCCGGCAATAAACTCCGTCAGCTGGGACAGAATAAACTGATCCTCCGCATGCTCCTCCAGAAACATAAGAAGCATACAGAACAATGCATATTCCCGGGGACTCCTGAAGGCCTGAATTCCCATAAAGGGCTTCGGCACCGCCGGGATCCGCTCCACCTTTACAAGAAGCTGATTTTCGATCATGGGGCAGCCCAGTCGCTCCGTCACGAACTTTCGGATTTCCTGGGAATTGTCCCGGATCCGATAATAAAGCTCCCGCTCCTCCGACTTCAATATCCAATGCTTTGACAGCAGCGCTTCCAGCTCTTCCTGCATCACTTCTCCTCTTCAAACACGATGCGCAGCTTCGGCATCTCAAAATCTCCATCCTCACAGTGCACAATACAGCGCTCACCGGCTTCACTGCCCTCCAGCAGGAAATGCCGGCCCGCCTCCGTGCGGGAGGCCCTTTCAGGATTTTCCAGCGCATTCGACAGCCAGCGAAGCAGAATTTCCCGCAGCGCCGGTGTCAGGCAGGGCAAGTCAGCAAAATCAATGCAGCCGTCCTTCTCCAATCGCTGCAGTGCCGCCTGCTGCTCCCTCTGTTCCTGAAGCAGCTGTTCCCGTACTGCCTTCTTTTCCGCGCTGTAATCCGCAATGGCGCTGCGATTGCTTCGCTCCGTGCCCTTCCGGGAGCGAGACTTCAGCTGCTTCTGCTCCGGCTCCAATTCATAAGCACTCAGGTTCATGCTCATGCTCTCCGGTTCGCGCTCACTCTGCAGATGCCGGGGCACCTCCACGCCGAAAATGCAGGCACTCAGACGATGGGCTTCGGAAAGCTCCGTGCAGGACAGAAAAAGCTCTGCCGCCTTCCGGTACTCCTCCCGCCGGTTGGCTCCCATGGCGCTTTTCTCGCTGAGCTCCATGGCAAAGCGGGTGATTCTCCGGATAATGTCGTTAGTGGCATCAAACAGCTTCCCGGCCTCATTGTCCTCTCCCTCCGCGGTTTGAAACCAGCGGCGGATGCTCTCCAGCTTTCCCCGGTTGTTTTCTGCGATGTCCTTGGGATCCACCGCCTCCATGCGCGGAATGGCTGCCTCGTAGGCATTGACCTTCTCCAATACCGTATCGCACAGCACAGGGCTGAGATGATCCAGTAATTCCTCAATGATGCCGACATTTCTCTGCAGGGTCGTAACAAAATTCCGAAGATACTCCACCAGCTTGTCCTTAAACAGCAGAAACTCATGGGTATGCATCATCTCTTCAGCCCGAACACTGCTGAGATCACGAATGTAGTCATGGTAATTCTGGTTGAGACGGGTAAAGTTCCGCTCCAGCTCATCCCAGAAATCATAGGCCTCTGCCGGCGTGGCATCCGCCATATCCGGAAATCGTTCGAGAGATCTGCGGATGCGCTCCAGCAGCGTGGGCTCCAGTGACCCGCCCTCGATCTGCAGATTCTCCAAACGCAGTACCAGACGCTCAATTTCCACGCTGTAGGGAGACATCTGGTAACGGTAGCGCTTGCTCTGGAACTCCTCCAGAGAGCTCACGTGCCGGGTATCCTGCAAGGTTTCCAGATTATGCCAGTTCGTAAGCATCGTAAGATCCTGTTGGCACTGCTCAAGGCGATACTCCCGAAATTCCGGAAAATGCCGCAGAGCGTCGAAAACCTCCTCCTGGTACATCCAGCTGTGCAGCTTCTCCGTATTTTCATAAAAGATCCGCATGATACAGCGATATCTGTCTGTATTTTCTGTGTTAAGATACTGCACCTCCGGCAGCGGCTTCAGCAGTTTTTCCGTGATCTGCACAGCAATTTCCTTTCCGAGAACAAAGCCCTCTTAGTAAAATTTGTCCTTTAACAATAGCATAATTTTCTTTTGAAAAGAAGAGAAACGCGGAACGAACATCTCTGCCGCTCCGCGTTTTCTGCCTGCTGTTTTATTTCAGCTGTTTTGAACGATTCT
>CAZJQX010000085.1:0-8313 GCA_964548305.1 uncultured Lachnospiraceae bacterium | reverse complement strand
CCCGCGGGTCCCCATTTCAGCGTAACGATAGAGACAGAGTTCAATGGGCTGAGCGCAAGCTATAAAAAAGCTGCCTTTCAGCGGCAGCTTTTCATATCCTTTGCATCTTTTTTGATCAGATCCGACAGCTTATAGCGATTCACGACTTCATAGATGGCATTATCAATTTCCTTATACAGAGGGAAGGTGGGACAATGTGCAGCTTTGCTGCAGGTCTGGGCACCGGCCTTCACGCAGTCCACCGGTGCCAGTGTGCCTTCAGCGGCATCGAGAATGTCTCCCACACTGATTTCGTTTACGGGCTTTGTGAAGAGGTAGCCGCCCCGGGCGCCCCGGATGCTTTTCAGAAAGCCTGCCTTCACCATCAGGGCGATGATTTGCTCGAGATACTTCACCGAGAGTCCCTGACGGTCGGAGATCTCCTTGATGGAGACCGGCGCAACACCGTCGCTGTTCTGGGCGATATCAATGAGTATGGTCAGGGCATAGCGGCCTTTGGTGGAAATCATCATTCTGGGCTCTTTCCCGGGAGGTCGGATCGACGACATTTCCCTAAAAAACGTGATCAGTAAAAAAGTATTTAAGACATATCCTAGCATGATACTAGACATTATTCAAGGCAAATTCAGGCTTGTATTTTTGCATAAACAAAGCCAGCGTGCACTTTTGTTTTATATGGAATACACACGAAAAATCGGGCTTTGGATGGGTTGACACAACTAACATCCGGAGAGTATACTCCTAGCGCTGATAGATATTTAACAAACTTATTCGGCGGCGCTTCAGCTGCGGGAGCGAAGGAATTCCTGCGGTGGCGGCTGACCGACAAAATTGCATGGAGGATGTGCAAAATGGAAATGAGAGAGGAATGGAATGGCTTTAACGGCGGTCATTGGGTATCTGACGTTAATGTAAGATCCTTTATCCAGAACAACTACACACCGTACGACGGTGATGCTAGCTTCCTGGAGGGCCCGACCGAGGCTACAGACAAGCTTTGGAACGAGGTTCAGAAGCTTCAGAAGGAAGAGAGAGCTAAGGGCGGCGTTCTGGACATGGAGACCAAGGTGGTTTCCGGCATCAACGCTTACGGCGCTGCTTACATTAATGAGACTTCCAAGGAGATCGAAAAGGTCGTTGGTCTGCAGACAGACAAGCCGCTGAAGAGAGCTTTCATGCCTTACGGCGGAATCAAGATGGCTGAGCAGGCTTGCACAACCTACGGCTATACACCGGATGAGGAGCTGCACAAGATCTTCACAGATTATCATAAGACACACAACCAGGCTGTATTCGATGCTTATACACCGGAGATGAAGAAGTGCCGTCATGCCAAGATCCTGACAGGTCTTCCTGATACCTACGGCAGAGGCCGTATCGTGGGCGACTACAGAAGAGTAGCTCTGTACGGTATCGATTTCCTGATCGAGCAGAAGAAGGCTGATCTGGCTAACTGCGGCTGCGGCATCATGGTTGATGACGTTATCCGTCAGAGAGAAGAGCTTGCTGAGCAGATCAGAGCCCTTGGTCAGATGAAGACCATGGCTGCTGCTTACGGCTATGACATCTCTGTTCCGGCTAAGAACGCTCACGAGGCTGTACAGTGGCTGTACTTCGGCTACCTGGCTGCCATCAAGACACAGAACGGTGCTGCTATGTCCGTTGGCCGTGTTTCCACCTTCCTTGATATCTATATCGAGAGAGATCTGAAGGCCGGCATCATCACTGAGGCTGAGGCACAGGAGCTCGTTGACCACTTCGTAATGAAGCTGCGTATGGTGAAGTTCGCACGTATCCCGTCCTACAACCAGCTGTTCTCCGGTGACCCGGTTTGGGCTACCCTTGAGGTTGGTGGTATGGGTCAGGACGGCCGCTCCATGGTAACAAAGAGCGATTACCGTTTCCTGCATACTCTTGAGAACATGGGACCGGCTCCGGAGCCGAACCTGACAGTGCTTTACACAAAGAGACTGCCTGAGAACTTCAAGAAGTACGCTGCCAACATTTCCGTAACCACATCCTCCATCCAGTATGAGAATGATGATGTGATGAGACCCATCTGGGGCGATGACTACTCCATCTGCTGCTGTGTATCCGCTACACAGACCGGTAAGGAGATGCAGTTCTTCGGTGCTCGTGCAAACCTGGCTAAGTGCCTTCTGTACGCTATCAACGGCGGTGTTGATATCAAGACCAGAGAGCAGGTTGGCCCTGAGTACAAGCCCATCACTTCCGAGTATCTTGACTACGATGAGGTTATCGCAAAGTATGACAAGATGATGGACTGGCTGGCAGGCATCTATGTAAATGTTCTGAACCTGATCCAGTATATGCACGACAAGTACTACTATGAGGCTGCTGAGATGGCTCTCATCGATACCAACGTTCGCCGTACATTCGCAACCGGTATCGCCGGCTTCTCACACGTAGTAGACTCTCTGTCCGCTATCAAGTACGCTAAGGTTAAGACTGTTCGTGATGAGAGCGGCCTGGTTGTTGATTACGAGGTTGAGGGTGACTTCCCTCGTTACGGAAACGATGATGACCGTGCCGATGATATCGCTGTGAAGCTGCTGAAGACCTTCCTGGACAAGATCAGCAAGTACCACACCTACAGAGATTCTGAGCCGACAACCTCTATCCTTACCATTACTTCCAATGTCGTTTACGGTAAGGCTACAGGCGCTATGCCGGACGGCCGTAAGGCTGGTGAGCCTCTGTCTCCGGGAGCTAACCCTTCCTACGGTGCAGAGAAGAGCGGTCTGCTTGCTTCCCTGAACTCTGTTGCTAAGCTGCCGTACGAGTACGCTCTGGATGGTATTTCCAACACCCAGACCATCAACCCGTCCGCTCTTGGCCACAACGAGGAAGAGGAGACCAACACTCTGGTAGGCGTTCTCGACGGATATTTCACAAAGGGTGCACATCACCTGAATGTAAATGTCTTCGGCGTAGAGAAGCTGAAGGATGCTATGGAGCACCCGGAGAAGCCGGAGTATGCAAACTTCACCATCCGTGTATCCGGATACGCTGTAAAGTTCATCGATCTGACAAGAGAGCAGCAGCTTGATGTTATCGCAAGAACTGAGCACAAGTCTCTGTAATGAGAAACTGTGAAATAGTGGATTGGACAGTTTCTGTTTGATCTGTAAAGGGAAGCCGCTGCCTTCGGGCAGCGGCTTCTTGAATACCGGGCAAAACCTGAGATCATTTATAAAGGAGAAAGTTATGGGAGAAGCAATTAAGGGAGCGGTGCATTCCATCGAGACCTTTGGCTCTGTAGACGGCCCCGGAATCCGTTATATCGTTTTTCTGAAGGGCTGCAACATGCGCTGCCGTTACTGCCACAATCCGGATACCTGGACATTCCAGTCGGATGATATGCGGACGGCGGATGAGATTCTGGATCATGCGGTGCGCTACAAGGATTACTGGGGCGCCCAGGGCGGCATTACCGTCAGCGGCGGTGACCCGCTGGTGCAGATCGATTTTCTGATCGATCTTTTTGAGAAGGCAAAGGCACGGGGCGTCAACACCTGCCTGGATACTTCGGCACAGCCCTTTACCCGGGAGGAGCCCTTCTTTTCCAAGTTTAACCGCCTGATGAAGTCCACGGATCTCGTGCTCTTCGACATCAAGGAGATTGACGACGAGCGGCACAAGTGGCTGACCGGCTGCAGCAACCAGAACATTCTGGACTGTGCTCGCTATCTTGCCGAGCTGAAGGTACCGATCTGGGTGCGTCATGTACTGGTGCCTGGCATCACCGACAGCGATGAGGAGCTCATCGCAACCCGTGAATTTATCGAGAGCCTCGGCAATGTGAAGAAGGTGGAGGTGCTGCCGTATCATACCCTCGGGCTTTTCAAGTATGAGAATCTGCACATTCCGTATACCCTGAAGGATGTGAATCCGCCCAGCACGGAGGCCGTGAAGCATGCGGAGGAAGTACTGAATGTGAAGGCATATTTAATCTAACGGGCTCAGTGGGGCGCCCGTTAGATGCCTTCCGTTATCTGACATGAAAGAAGGAGATCCTGTTTTCAGGATCTCTTTTTGGCTTTTTAAGAAAGATTCAGCATCGCCAGCAGCAGGAACACGATGATCACGACCACGACGCCGATGCTGGTGAAGAAGAGGCCGAGCGTATGACCCAGCGTGGCTTCGGCTTTCAGGGCCGAAAGCATTTCCCTGCCGTGCCGGCGGAGGGTATGAAGCAGAGCGATGAGGCCCAGCAGCATGATGAGAAGACTGGCCATGCCGACAATGATGCTGCTGTGAAAGTTATTGAACAGGATGGCCAGCGAGTTGTTGCTGATGTGCAGGAGGATCGCATAGGGCAGACCGTAGCATTCCCGGATCCAGGCCAGCAGGAGTCCCAGCAGAACAGCGGCGATGAGCTGCAGCACATTGGTATGCATGAGGCCGAAGAGCAGGGCCGTGATCAGAATGGCGAAGCAGCGGCCGTAGCGGCGGAGCTGGTTGAAGAGGAGACCGCGAAAAAGGATTTCCTCAAAAAGCGGCGCCAGAAGGACACTGTAGAGCAGCATGAGTAAGGTCAGTGGCTCGGTGCCTGCGGCGGCGTTGGCGGCATTTTCCAGTGCATAGCCCTGGCTGTGGAGCAGAGACTCCAGGGGATCTGTCAGGAGGCTCGCCACAAACTGGAGACCGTAGAAGAGCAGCAGAAGCCAGACAAAGCTCCGGGGGCGAAAATGCTTGTGGGAGAGCTTGGGTGATTCGGTTCCCAGGATCAGGACCGCAGAGAGCTGTGCCAGGACGGCGGCCAGAATCATGTCCAGATAGGGATCCGCGAAGATATCGGTACCGATGCGGTAGAATAGGCTGGTGCCCATCTGGAAGATCAGCTCATAAAGGAAAAGGGCGATGGCCAGCTTAGTGAAGCAGAGCTTGGCGCGCCGTTCGTCGTTATTCAGCATTGTGCTTTCTCTCTTTCGGGATAGATGTGTTTTGTGCTACAATCACCAAGTATACACGAAATAAATCAGAAAAAGGTGTTTATTCCGTGAAATCCAACAGAGGAGCAATTTTTTGTGAAAAAATGGATGATATATGGGAAGAAGGCGGATTTCCAGGGCATTGCCAAACGCTTTTCCATTGACCAGGTGACGGCCCGAGTACTCAGAAACCGGGAGGTGAATTCTGATGCCCAGATTGAGCAGTTTCTGCATGGTGAGCTCAGTGATCTGCATTCTCCCCTGCTGCTGCCGGATGCCATCCGCTGTATGAACCAGCTGGACCGGGCTGTCAGCGACGGCCGGCATATCCGGGTGGTGGGAGACTATGATGTGGACGGCGTCTGCGCCACCTATATTTTTTATGAGGGACTGCGGCGTCTCGGTGCCAATGTGGACTATGCCATTCCGGACCGGATCCGGGACGGCTACGGCATCAACGTGCAGATGATTGATGCGGCGCTTGCGGATGGCGTGGAGCTGATTCTCACCTGCGACAACGGCATTTCTGCCATTGAGGAGCTGAAGCATGCCCGGGAGCTGGGCCTCACTGTGCTGGTGACAGATCATCACGATGTGCGGCAGAATACGGATGAAGACTACGGCTGTGAGTCTCGGGACATTCTGCCGCCGGCAGCGGCTGTGGTGGATGCGAAGCGGGAAAGCAGCCGCTATCCCTTTCCGGAGATCTGCGGTGCGGTGGTGGCTTGGAAGCTGATCCAGCTTCTTTATCAGAAGCGGAATTTACCGGCAGAGGAGGCGGATCGTTTTCTTGAGTTCGCCGCCATTGCCACGGTCTGCGATGTGGTGCGGCTGCAGGATGAGAACCGCATCATTGTCCGAAAGGGTCTCGAAAAGCTGAAGGAGACGGAAAATCTCGGCCTGCGGGCTCTTCTGAATGTCACCGGGCTTCAGGAGCAGGAAAGCATTAGCGCCTATCATGCAGGCTTCGTCATCGGACCGTGTATCAATGCGGGTGGGCGTCTGCGGACAGCGCTTCTGGCCATGGAGCTTTTCCTTTCGGAAAATGAAGGCGAAGCCTGCGAACGGGCGGTGAAGCTGAAGGAGCTGAATGACGCCCGGAAGGACATGACCAAGGAGGCCACGGATGCAGCCGTTGCGGAGGCGGAGAGCGGCTATGCGGCAGATTCGGTGCTGGTGGTCTATCTTCCGACGCTCCATGAGAGTCTCGCGGGAATTGTGGCGGGACGGCTCCGGGAGGCCTTCTATAAGCCGAGCTTCGTGCTGACGGATGCCGAGCCGCTGGATGGCGTGCCCATGGTGAAGGGCTCCGGCCGTTCTATTGAGGGGTATCCCATGTCGGCGAAGCTTGCGGAGGTCAGTGAGCTGCTGACAAAGTTCGGCGGACACCCTATGGCGGCGGGCTTTTCTCTCCCTAAGGCCAATGTCGGCGCGTTCCGGGAGGCACTCAACGCCCGGTCGGGTCTCACCCCGGCGCTTTTGACGGAGAAGCTCTGGATCGATGTGCCCATGCCGCTTTCCTATGTGACGGAAGCGCTGGTGAAGGACCTCGAGCAGCTGGCGCCCTTCGGCATGGGAAATGAGAAGCCGCTTTTCGCCTGGAAGGGACTCCGAATCGGGGAAATGCGGGTTCTCGGCAGAAACAGGAACGTGGTGCGGCTTACCCTTTACGCCGACGGACAGAGCTTCACCGCAATATATTTCGGGGATGCTGAGCGATTTGTACAGGAAAAGGGAAAAAATACACAGATAGATTTGGTTTACTACCCAAATCTAAATGAGTATAATGGAAGAACGAGCTTGCAGTTCACCATTCGTGACTACCAGTTCAGGAGCTGAAGAAGGAGAGGAGATAAAGTTATGATTAAGGAAATCATGAATTTTATTCAGGCAGCAGACCCTGAGGTCGGTGCAGGAATCTGGAAGGAATACGAGAGACAGCAGAGAAATATCGAGCTGATCGCCTCTGAGAACATTGTATCTGCAGCCAGCATGGTGGCTATGGGTACTGTACTTACGAATAAATATGCAGAGGGATACTCCGGAAAGCGCTACTACGGCGGCTGTGTTAATGTTGATGAGATCGAGACGTTGGCCATCGAGCGTGCGAAGCAGCTTTTCGGCTGCGGCTATGCCAATGTACAGCCTCACTCCGGCGCCCAGGCAAATATGGCAGTGACCATGGCCATCTGTGAGCCCGGTGACACCATCATGGGCATGTCTCTGGATGCCGGCGGACATCTGACCCACGGTTCACCTGTTAACTTCTCCGGTCGTTTCTATAAGGTAGTGCCCTACGGCATTAATGCAGAGGGTTACATTGATTACGATGAGGTGGAGAAGATTGCTCTGGAGTGCAAGCCCAAGATGATCATCGCCGGTGCTTCTGCTTATCCGAGAATCATTGATTTCAAGCGCTTCCGTGAGATCGCCGATAAGGTAGGCGCAGCACTCTGGGTAGATATGGCGCACATTGCCGGTCTCGTGGCTGCCGGCCTTCATCCGTCACCGATTCCCTATGCTGACGTGGTGACCACTACAACCCACAAGACCCTTCGCGGACCGAGAGGCGGACTGATCCTGGCCAGCGAGGAGGCTGCAAAGAAGTACAATTTCAACAAGAATATCTTCCCGGGCTGCCAGGGCGGACCGCTCGAGCATGTGATCGCTGCCAAGGCCATCTGCTTCGGTGAGGCACTGAAGCCGGAGTTCAAGACCTATCAGGAGCAGATCGTGAAGAACTGCAAGGCACTGGCCGAGGCTATGGTTGCCGAGGGCTTCAAGCTGGTATCCGGCGGTACAGACAACCATCTGATGCTGGTGGATCTCACCAATCTGGAGGTATCCGGCAAGGATCTTCAGAACCGCTGCGATGAGGTCAACATTACCCTCAACAAGAATGCGATCCCCAACGATCCCCGGTCTCCGTTCGTGACCTCCGGCGTTCGTATCGGTACCGCTGCGGTAACCACCAGAGGCTTTAAGGAAGAGGATATGAAGCCCATTGCCAAGTGCATTATGAAGGCTGCTGTAGACTTCGACAACTCCAAGGATGAGATCATTGCCGAGGTGAAGAAGCTCACGGATGCACATCCGATCTACGAGGGATAATGATTCATAGAATCTTTCTATAAAAACCGTTGTGAAACATGTATGTGCTTTTTGCCTGCAGTGCCATGTATAATAACCATAACGAAGACTGCTTGGGATAGGCGGTATTCATTTAAAGGAGAAAAGCAATGGCAGAGAAGGTTAAGTTTGAGTTTGCACATGTGGGAATCAATGCGAGAACCCCGGAGGAGGGCGTTCGCATGAAGGATTTCTTCACGACGGTTATGGGTTATGACAACTACAGAGA
>CAZJQX010000084.1:6519-8491 GCA_964548305.1 uncultured Lachnospiraceae bacterium | reverse complement strand
GGTCGGATGGTTATCCGTATTATTTTCATGACATTCAAATGTCAGAAGTGTATGCCCATCAAAGTACGATGAATCTGATGCAATTATTGTTGCTGTGAATGTTGAAAATGCCGCAGGATAATCACAAGGAACAATCCAAGCATCACCGGTGAGTGTAATGATGCCTGTCGTTGTGCCTTGTGTAACAGTATTTATTAAGTATCCGATCAACGAGCGTATTGTCATCTTGGTTTGTCTATTCCTATATCTGCTCTGTAAACCGGCATTTCGGGAAATTGCTGCAACCATAGAATTTGCCATGTTTTCCATTTCGCAGTACCAATTCTCCACCGCAGCGAGGGCATACGCCAGTTTTGGTTTTTTCCACATTTTCCATCTTGACCTTACGGATATCAGCTACATGTTCACGCATTTCCACATGCGTGGTCTTCTTATTTGTTAGCAAAGCGCAAATTTCATTTACCTGTTCCTTTGTAAGGCAGGCCTCAGCAGATAAATTCCGAATTGTAACCGGCACGGCCCCCCACTTCACAACATGTGAGTTTTCTGCCTTTACTTTCAACGTCGTATCTCCCGGAAATGCCACAATAGAATACACGGGAACATTCTTGTATCCTCGTTCGTTCAGCAACGCTTCCAGCGCTTTTACGTGCGCATAATTCTGATGCACCGGATTCATGAACTGATACTTATGTCCATAAATATTCTGAGTCCACTGCCTGCTGTTTTCCGAGCCATAGATCTCACCTTTATAGTTCTTTGTCTCAACAGAAAATATCCCATAGATCGAAACAACCACATGATCAATCTGCGTGGTTTCCGTATTGCCTTGATCAGAGTTCAGCATTACATCGTTAATAACGCTGTATTTTTCTTTATCAAGTTTCTGCAATAGCGCACCAACCGCCGCTTCTCCAAGATGACCCTTTATTTTGGGCATGAAAAGTTTTATTGCTGTGCAGACTATGATAAACGGTATTATCCACAGGTAAATGCTTATATTCGAACTGTTGATAAATGTTGAGATGTCCATTTTGTATATCCTCTTTTTTTAGAAAGAATTCTGATGATGATCCGAAAGCGATCAACAAAGTTTTTTATTCTTTAGGAAATTCAGCCTCCATCTCAGCATTGATCATGTCCTCTGATGCCTTCATTGCTTCAAGAGTCTTTTCCAAAAGCGTATCCAATTCCCATCCAAGTTGCTCAGCTCCTCTGGCAATCACTTCTCTGGAACATCCAGCGGCAAATCCGGTACTCTTGTACTTTTTCTTAAGCGACTTAAGTTCCATGTCTTTCGTACTCTTTGAAGGTCTCATAAGCGATGCCGACCAAATTAATCCTGTCAACTCATCTGCAGCAAATAAAACCTTTTCCATCATATGCGTCGGTTCTACATCGATGGTTATGCCATTGCCGACAGTGATGCCGTACCCATGTGAGCAGACACCATGGATAATATCTTCACCCACACCAGCTTCTCTTAAAAGCTCCGGTGCCTTAAGGCAATGCTCATTCGGGTACTGTTCAAAATCAACGTCGTGTAAAAGTCCGACGATACCCCAGTATTCAGCATCCTCAGCAAAGCCAAGCTCCTCAGCATACCATTTCATGACGGCTTCAACTGTGAACGCATGCTGAATATGGAATGCATCCTTATTGTACTTCTTTAATAACGAAAATGCCTCATCTCTTGAAATGTAATTCATTTTTGTTTTGCTCCTTTGATTGCACCATATCGGTTCTTAATCTGCCTCTTCACGAGATGTAAGAATATGGCTTATAGAAATATACAATCGTATTAAACCACTGATGATAAGCAAGATGCCACTGAGCAACAACAGTTTCTTTTCCCTTGTCATTTTAGATGCTCCTTACAAATTTGTAATTTTACGTTGCTTTAACAAAATTCTTCTGATGGATATTATAATGCTTATCCCACCAAAATGATATGTAGAATAGGGAAAATGTC
>CAZJQX010000084.1:0-6419 GCA_964548305.1 uncultured Lachnospiraceae bacterium | reverse complement strand
CTGGATATGCTGGAGATCTTAATGCAATCCATAAAGATAAAGCGATGTATCTTCTGAATTGTTTGAGTGAAAACCCGCTGAAGAATACGTCTGCTCTTGAAAAAGCAATAAGGAAATCACTGAATACAAGGAATTAATCGAAGCATCTCGCCTATTGAAAAATTGCACCACAAAATCTTTTGTGTACGGAGTTTTGTATGGAGGCGAAGATACCGCTTTGCAAGCAGCAAAGGATCGTTATAAGAATGATAAAATCGGAAGGCTCAAGGAACTTCCCGCGCTACTTCCCATCGAAATAAACAGGCTTTTCTCATCTGATATCAGCAATTTTCAGGGCGTGTCTTCAGTTCGATTTGAGTCGATTGACCAGCGTTCATACGAGCTGCTTCAAGAACTTGTTGAACTCGATCCAACCATCGTAAACAATGATGTTTCTCAGTCAATCCGTTACTACAACGTACCTGATGCCCTCGAGGCATTACTACATGTGCAACGATCAAAGCTACTGGAAAAACTGATGCAGGAGGAGAAAGAAAAGGAAAATTCAGAAAAGAGCAAAGAAGAATTAGCAAGAAGGAATGCAACTGATCAGTGGAAAACAAAAGGAAACCAGCAAGAGAAACTGCTATCACGCGCAATGAACATTCGATGATATCAGTAGTTCTGGCAAGCCAACTTTCTTTTATATTCGTCGGATATATAACAAAAAGTAATCACAAGCAGACAAAAAGATTTTCGATGGACCGTTGGACTTTCTATGTTCATACCTCTCTTTAACTTCACTTAAATAATTTAAGTGGATTTTGGGGAAAGTTCATGCATATCCTTTTGTGGGAAACAGCTTCGATCTCCCTGCACATGATGCAATGGCTCTCTATCAATACTGCCGTAACCATGGAATCCAGCCATTTATTGACCTCAACGGCAAAGGCGGCAGACCACCGGTTTATAAGGGTGCCTTCATCATAGGGGATGAAGGCACCCCTGTTTGTCGGGAAGGCTTTCGTACGCGCCTGGATAGTACTGAAAACGCCAAAGGGCGTACCAAGTTTAAATGTGCAAAGATCAGCTTTGCCGGCGATGTCCCAACCTGTACATGCAGTAATCCCTGCTCGGAAGCGAAGTATGGACGTACTGTCCATCTTGCGATGAAGGATAATCCAAGACTTTTTAATAACCCGCCACGTAGTAGCAAGGAATTGAAACTGGAATACAATGCGAGAACTTTGTCTGAGCGGTGTAATAAGAGAGAAAAGGCAGACTATAAATTAGAAGACGCCAGACACGGTTCATCCAAGATGTGGTACTACCGCCTCTTCGTCATCATGATGTGTCAACATCTTGATGCCTGGGCTTTGTCAAAGTCGTCACCCCTAAAAGACATCTTTCAGTAAGCCGCTTAACTGAATAAGCCATAACAGTATGATCCATTTCTGACGCATGGTCTATTAAAATGCATCATTTTTCAAAACTCATTACACGTCTGTCCTATTTTGGATAATATTTACTTTTCAAGGTTCATCTGACCCGTGAATCTGGTCAGCAAGTTCAAGATTCCGAGAGCCTATAATGCTATCCGTATGAAGATGAGCAACGCTCGTGTCAGTCAACGACAACTTCAAGCAAATCATTCAGAGAGCCTTTGAATTCCGTGATGCAGGCAACATGTTTGATATGATCACGCTTGCATGCTCTAATATAGGTTTCTTTATCGAACAGGCCAATAGTGGAAACAAAGCACTACCTGGAGTTCCACTTAAATAATTTAAGTGGAACTTTCTTTAAACAGATTGACCAATTGTCTGTATTCAGATATATTTAAGATATCTGTCATTGATTCGCTTAAATAGTTTAAGTAGGAGGAACGAGATGAGCGACTGTAGAATTTTTTGTATGGCCAACAACAAAGGTGGAGTGGCTAAAACAGCATCAACTATATCATTAGCTACCCTTCTTGGATTAGCAGGGCATCGCATCCTTGTGGTTGACTTCGATCCACAGGCAAACGCCACACAGGGTTTTGGCTGTTATGATGGCAAGCATACTGATATATATGATGTGCTATTGAATGACGGGGATTTATCTGACGCATTGATCCATACCCAGTATGGAGTAGATATTGTTTGCAATATGAAGAAAGTATCTCGTCCACTAGATAAGTTCAGACAAGCCAACAAGGAGAACCTGACTCTACTGAAGAATTCACTTAAACTATTTAAGTCAGCTTACGATGAAATCTTCATCGACACCAATCCCGCTGCTAATCTATTGTCTGATATGGCAATGGTGGCTTCTGATTACGTTTTAATTCCAGTAAAACAAGATTCATCATCTATCGATGGTATCTTTGATGAGCTACAAACAGTGAAGTATATCAAAGAGAACTTCAATAGCAATCTTGAAATAAAAGGAATCTTTCTGGCTAATGTAAATCCTCGTACAAACCTCGTTAAGATTCGTCTTGACCAGTATACACAAGCCTTTGGCAATCAGTATAAGCCTGTCATCATCCGTGAGGACAATACTTACTGCATGGCAAACGCAAGTCTTCAGCCTATCTACTACTATCAGAAAAAAAGTAATGTAGGCAATGATTACATCGAATTGGCACAGCAACTCGGACTCCTGTCTCTGCGAGAATATGAGAAATTGGATGCTGACGGCTATGTTAAGCACTTGGAGGTCTGATATGGGAAAGAAAATAAACATCGGTTTTGGTGCACAGTTTGGATCTTCTGGGATTGAAGGTATGAGTAAGCAAAATGATATCGTCAACTCTATTGTTGCTGAAGTAGCACCAGAATCTTCCGGCAAAGTTAAGATGGATTATGTACAATACGATGATTTGGTTCGCTATGAAAAAAATCGTACTAATGACAACGAAGCCATTGATGATCTAGTGAATTCAATTCTTCGAAACGGATTTATCACTTCAATCTCTGTACGGAAGAATGGTGATAAATATGTGATTCTGTCTGGGCACCGTCGTTGGCGAGCATTTGGCAAGATACTGGAGAAAGATCCTCAGTTCAACAATAGAAAAATTCCCGCGATTATTCTTCCATCTGATATTACTGATAAGCAAGCCAGAGAAATGAACATTAGGCTAAACCTTGATTCGGAGGATTTGACACCGAAAGAGAAGAGAGAATCTATTTTGGAACTGATATCAATCTACGAAGATGATAACGGCAAGCTGTCACAAGAAGCAGCAGAACTTGTTGCAAAGAAATTGCATAAGACTGCTGTGACAATCTATAATTACAGAAAAGTTCAAAAAAATCTGTGTCCAGAGCTTGCTTCTTTGCTTAACGATGGCTCTATTTCTGACACAGATGCCTTGAATTATTGTAAGTTAAAAGAATCTAACCAACTTCTGGTATTTAATACTTTGTTGACTAAAGACGCTCGTAAAGGCAAAGTCAAATTGGATTCTGAAGAAATGGACATTATTAGAGAAACGGACAAAGAAGAACGTGAAAAAGAGAACTCTGCTAAGTTAAATGTAGCTGAAATAGAAAAGAGAATCGCTAATGCTTCACCGGATACCGAAGAGCTTCGCATTCAGTTAGAAGAAGCAAAGAAAGAATTAGAACTTGTTCGTAAGCGCGAAAGTGAAGCCAAGTTAAGAAATCGGTCTGATCGTAATATCATCAAAAGAGCTAGAGAAGCTGTTAAAGGTGAGTCAGCAACCGCAGAAGAAAAACAGAATGTGATTTTGGCTACAGACTCATATATCAACGATATAGCAAAGTATGTAAATAGACTTGCTAAAGCAATGGTAGGCATTCAACTTCAGCCTGATCAGAAAGATTCAGTTACACAGCTGATTGAGAAAATGCAAAGTTTGTTGTAAATCTCCTAACCGTGATGTGGAAATCTTTAAAATTCAAATTTTAAACGACCACATTATTGTTGTTTTTTTTTTTAATAACAACATAACAACATTTCTTTTATTTTGTTTAACGACCGAAAAAGTACAGTTTTATGCGGGATTTTTGACGAATCTCTGCTCAAAAAGGAGCATGGACTGCTCAAAAAGGGACGTGAAATGCTTAAAAAGGAGTTCGAAATGGATAAAAAGGAAATTCTGGGAGTCTGCTGCTCTGCTTAAGAAGGAGTTCGTACTGCTAAAGAGGGAATCTATTCTGCTTAAAAGGGATTTTATTCTGCTGGAAAAAGATTGAAGCAGATTAAACTGCTTAAAAAGGAGTTCGTTTGCGAAAATTAGAGTTCTAATGCCCAATACGCCAAATATAGATATAGTTGGCGCTATAATGCTGCATTTAGAGCTTGCAATAACTCCAAAAGTGGCATTTTAATTCTCAGTCTGCTCATTTTGGAGCGATTTATTACTGGTATGATCAATATATTCTGCTCAAAAAGGAGTTTTAGATATTGAAAATGTATAAAAAGGAATCGGTTAAGGAATTGTTTGTTGGATCGACGGCAGAAAATTGTTCGCTTTATTTCCAAAATGAGCAGAGAAATATGCATCCACTCTGCTCATTTTGGAAAAATTGTAGACGGACGTGTACGGAATTAGCAGGTGATAAATATGAGGCAAAATAGCAAGATATATCTTTTGGTTATATTCTTTTTAACAAAATGGAGCAAGTAGTTATACTTTGATTGTTTGCAAAAATTGAGACTGCTCAAAAAGGAGTTTATAGATATTGGTCTGCTCAAAAAGGAGTGAAAGTATATGTTTTATCGAAAAAGTTGGCGTTTGATCGAGAAGAACATATGCTTTTTTGACATCATGCTTAGGCTTGATTTTTTTTTCTCGCTCTGCTAAATTATGGAGTGAAATTCAGAGATTTAGGAGCTTTAAAGTGAATTATGGGCAGAACCAAGGCATCCACTGCGGTAAAGGAGAAAATAAAAGATACGGAGATTCAAAGTGAAAAATCTGGTAGCACGAACCAGGTTTCGAACTTACGGTACTCGATTACAAAGTCCAACCGGCTTATACAAGCGCAGTATAAGTGCAGTGTTTTGGAAGAAAAAATAGTGTATGCTGCTTTGTATGCCGCGCAGAACAAGTCTTTTGTGGAAACGGACGAGGGATATGAGGTTATCATTTCTCCGAACGAGCTGCGTGAAATGACTGGATACAAAGGAGGATCGTTTTACTCTAAGCTGCAGCCAGCGGCTCAAGCTTTGACGCAAAGAGTCTATGGTATTGAAGATCCCGAAAACGACAGATTCGAATACATCAATTTGATCAGCCGGAGTGTGTATGATAAAGGAGAATTTAAAATCACGTTCAACCGCACTCAACGTAACCTGATTCTGAACTTGACGACTAACTTTACGCAACTTCCAGTGCTGATGATGAAATTGAAAAATGTATATGCGTTTCGGCTGTACGAGCTTCTGAGATCTGAGTGCTACTACAAGAAAAATACACCGAAAGCGGAACGAACGAACACATTCTTTCTGTCGCACAGCATCTCAGAGCTGAAACTTGCACTTGGTGTTGTGGATGCAAGTGAGAGAGATGTGAGAAAAGTTCTGTCATCGAAAACTCCCGATTATGATATGGCTGTTGCAAAAGCTAAAGATTCCATGTACAGCGTGAACGGCAACTTTACGCGTGACGTTATCGCAAAGGCTGTAAAGGAAATCAACACAAAGCTTGACATGAAGATTGAATATAAAACTCGAAAGAGGGGAGCTCAGTTGCACGATGTCGAATTTGTGGTTACGATGGAAGATAAAAAGAAAGAGTCTGATGACGAGGGAGTAAAGCTGAACGAAGCAGAATTGTTCGAGTTTCACAGTAAAGTTTTGAAATTATTTGATTGTAAGCTCGGATATTCCGAAGTGCCTTTGATCTCAAGAAAATCTGGATATGACATGCAGAAATTGATTCGGATTCGTAACATCATGGATGATAGTAAAGTGGTGATCAAAAATATCGCCGGATTTATCTTGAAAGCCTTAGAAGATAATTACCAGGTAAATAAGGCTGAATTTGAAAAGAAATCACCAGATAAGGATTCGGAGATTTACAACCAAGCGAAAGAGTTGCTGCAGGACAAATTCAAAGATGAAGACATTGTGAGTATTTTGGATGCAGCGAATAATGACATAGAAAAAATTCGCAAAGCAAAGGGAATTCTTGATGGAAAGAAGCGCGTAAAAAGTGCTGTCGGATTTATGATCGCAGCTATAAAAAAAGATTACGAGGAAGTGGAGAGTATCGGTACAAGGGAACGGGCTTTACAAGGTGTAAGGCACGAGGATGAGGCTTTTGAAAAAGCTATAAGCAACAGAACATCGAAACGGCTTCCATTCGCATAAGAATGCCAGGAAACAAAAAGGGGCTGTGAAAAAAGTATAGCCTAAAAAACAAAGAAGAACCGAGGGCTCGCAAGAGCTCAAGGTTCTTCTTTTGTGTTAAAATTAACTTG
>CAZJQX010000083.1:0-8632 GCA_964548305.1 uncultured Lachnospiraceae bacterium | reverse complement strand
GCCTTTCCGGCACCGGCAAGACCACTCTTTCCACAGATCCGAAGCGTCTTCTCATTGGTGATGATGAGCACGGCTGGGATGACAACGGCGTATTCAACTTCGAGGGCGGCTGCTATGCAAAGGTTATCAACCTCGATAAGGAGTCTGAGCCGGATATCTACAATGCCATCAAGAAGAATGCACTTCTTGAGAACGTAACCGTTGCTGAGGACGGCAAGCTGGATTTCGCAGATAAGAGCGTAACCGAGAACACTCGTGTATCTTATCCGATCGATCACATCCAGAACATCGTTCGCCCGATTTCCTCCGCACCGGCAGCTAAGAACGTAATCTTCCTGTCTGCAGATGCTTTCGGCGTACTGCCTCCTGTATCTATCCTGACACCGGAGCAGACACAGTACTACTTCCTGTCCGGCTTCACAGCTAAGCTGGCTGGTACAGAGCGCGGCATCACAGAGCCGACACCGACCTTCTCTGCTTGCTTCGGTCAGGCCTTCCTCGAGCTGCATCCCACAAAGTATGCTGAGGAGCTCGTAAAGAAGATGGAGAAGAGCGGCGCTAAGGCTTACCTGGTAAACACAGGCTGGAACGGCACAGGCAAGAGAATCTCCATTAAGGATACTCGCGGTATCATCGATGCTATCCTGAACGGCGACATCAAGAATGTTCCTACTAAGAAGATCCCTTACTTCGATTTCGAGGTTCCGACAGAGCTGAACGGTGTTGCTACCGAGATTCTTGATCCGAGAGACACCTATGCTGATCCTTCACAGTGGGAGGAGAAGGCAAAGGATCTGGCTTCCCGTTTCATCAAGAACTTCAAGAAGTACGAGGGCAACGAGGCCGGCAAGGCACTGGTTTCCGCAGGACCTCAGCTGTAAGTTTGAATTTAAACATATGCTTTCTGTACAGGCTCGACCTGTACGGAAGCTGCTGCATAGAAAAGAGCGTTGCCGATCGGCGACGCTCTTTTTGTGTTACATGAATCCGGTTTGGCAATGCGGTGCCGGACAGTTATGTTTTCTGATGCTTGGTTTCTTAGGATATTGCTTCTGAGGGCAATGCTTTCGGCGTTGCATCGGGACTCGCAGCTGCACTGTAGAAATTCTGCGTGAAGGCAATGAAATCCTGAATGTGCTTTCGCAGAATAAAATCTCTTCGGTATGCAATATACAAAGACCTGGTCGCGGGATTCCCGGGGAGTTGATAAACGCGGAGCCTGCCGTCATTGGCGAAGTCCATGGCAGCCTTTTCGGAAATGAAGGAAATGCCGAAGCCGCCGGCCACCAGCTTTTTTATGGATTCCTGATCATTGAGACGTGCCGCCACATGCATTGCTTCGGGATAAAGGGCCTGCCGGTCCAGATAATCATCCATGCATTTCTTGCTGCCGCTTCCCTGCTCGCGAAGGATCACCGGCTTTTCCATAACATAGCGGCGAAAAGCCGCCGGATCCTCGTCATTAAGAGCATATTCCGGAGCGTTCGGGGCGATCATTACCATGCGGTCCCCGTAAAAGGGGAGGGTAATGACGGCGTGCTCCGTGCTCTGCATGCCCACAAGGCCCAGGAGAAAATTGTTTTCCAGAATGCCGTCGAGGATTTCTGTGCTGTCACCCTGCTGGATATCGAAGCGGATTTCCGGGTGCTCCTTCTGATAGACGGGAAGCAGCTCCGGTAGAATATAATCCGCGGGAATCGTGGAGACTCCCAGACGGATCAGCTTCTGATCCTCCAATGTCCAGCGGCGGAGAAGCTGAGTCTGTTTATCCAGCGTGGCTCTTGCGTATTCATAGAGCTCCTGCCCCCGGGGTGTGATCTCAATGCTTTTGGTGCTTCGAAGAATCAGTCGAGACTGACATTCCTCCTCCAGCTGCCGTATATGGGTGCTGATGGTGGGCTGGGAAATGTAGAGCTGTTCCGCCGCCCGGCTGAAGCTCCTGCAGCGGACCACGGCGGCAAAGGATTGTAGTTGTTTGAAGTCCATAATTGCTTCCTTTATAGGCGTTGCTTTATAAATGGGCGGATCAGCGCAGGACAGAATGCAGTCTGTCTGCGCGTCGGGCTTGGATCTTCATGACAAAGCATCCAGGGCTTCCAGAGCTGCATCCACATCCGCCTCTGTATTGAACATGCCGAAGGAAAAACGAATGCTGCCGTTTGGAAAGCTTCCCAATATGCGGTGCGCATTCGGCGCACAGTGAAGCCCCACACGTGTTTGAATACAGTAAGCTTCATCTAACTGAGCGGCAATTACTGCCATATCGTGCCGCAGGGTCTGCAGGGATACCACTCCCGTGCGCTCCTCACAATTTGATTTACCCAACAGACGAAGGCGTGCGCCGGTTGGATCGAGCTGCCGGATTCCGGAAAGAAATCGTTCTGTCAGCTGTAGCTCATGTGCCAGCGCTGCATCTTTCGGCTGTGTCCTTAGATAGAGGAGCGCTGCATGAAGTCCGGCAATGCCGGGAAGGTTCAGGGTGCCGGCCTCGAAACGATCCGGCAGAAAATCCGGTACCTCCTCCTTATGGCTCAGGGAACCGGTGCCGCCGGAAATGAGGGGCGTGAGCTCGCATTCCATGCCGTTTCGAAGAAGATAGCCGCCAATGCCCTGGGGACCCAGCAGACCCTTGTGTCCGGTGAATGCCAGCGCATCAATATGCATTTCTGTCATGTCAATGGGCAGCAGACCGGCGGATTGGGCACTGTCCACCACGAATCGTAGTCCGTGCTCATGGGCGAACTTACCAACCTCATGAAGCGGTTGGACGGTGCCGCAGACATTGCTGACGTGTGACAGAATGAGCATGCGGGTGTTGTCCTTCAGAAGCTCCGGCAGTGCGGAGAGTATGAGAGTGCCGTCGGATCGGCAGGGAATACGGGAGAAACTAATGCCGTTTTCCTCCAGCTGCCGGAGCGGGCGCATGACTGCATTATGCTCCATGGCTGATGTGATGACATGGTCTCCCGGCTTCAGAAAGCCCTTCAGAATGTGATTGAGTGCTTCTGTGATGTTTCTGGTGAAGATGACATTCCTGGGATTTTCGCCGTGAAACAGATCGTTGAGAAGAGTACGCGTGTCGTAGACCAGCTCTTCGGCGTCATAGGCATTTGCATAGCCGCCCCGGCCTGTGCTGGCTCCGCAGCCCGTCATGTATTGATATACCGCATCTGCCACATCCCGGGGCTTCGGAAAGCTGGTGCTGGCGTTGTCCAGATAGATTCGGCGATGTCTGTTTTCTTCATTTGTGTTCATATGTTTTACCTCTGGAGACATTATCCTATGATTTATTTGAATTCGCAATACATATATCGAAAATATCAATAATTGCAATTAGACGGCATTTCATTCAGCGGGTAAACTTTAGAATATACATGATGCGAGGGCTCTGTTCATTTGTGGGACAGAAGACCGCGCATCGGAAAAGGGGAAACTATGGAAACAAAAAAAGAAAAGCTATGGATCATCGGGGCCGGTATTGTCATCGGCCTCATCGCTTCCTGCCTGGTGTTCTTCGGCAATCCCGTGAACATGGGCTTCTGCATTGCCTGCTTTGTTCGTGATACGGTAGGCGGTCTGGGACTGCATCGTGCTGAGGCCGTGCAATACATTCGTCCGGAGATCATCGGTCTCGTTCTGGGCAGCTTTTTGCTGGCGGGCTTCCGAAAGGAATTCCAGCCCCGGGGAGGCAGCTCGCCTATGACGCGCTTCGTACTGGGATTTTTCGTGATGATCGGCTGCCTCATGTTCTTGGGCTGCCCCTTCCGCATGATTCTTCGTATTGCCGGTGGTGATTTGAATGCTCTTCTGGGTCTTGGAGGCTTTGCCTGCGGCATTCTGACCGGTGTGTTCTTCCTGAATCGCGGCTACAGCTTGCGGAGAACCTACAGCCTGCCGAAGGTGGAGGGTCTGCTGCTTCCGGCTGTTCAGATTGTGATGCTGGTGCTTCTTGTGGCAGCGCCTGCCTTCATTTTCTTCACAGAGGCCGGCGGCGGCCCCGGCGCGAAGCATGCACCTGTTGTGATCAGCCTGGCTGCAGGACTTATCGTTGGTGCACTGGCCCAGAGAACTCGTCTCTGCATGGTGGGCGGTCTGCGCGATTTGGTACTGTTCCGGGAGACAAAGCTGATCTGCGGCTTCCTGGCCATTCTGATCAGTGCCCTGCTTTGCAACCTTCTGCTTACAGCTGTGACATCCGGCAGTTATTTCCAGCTGGGCTTCACGGACCAGCCCATCGCCCACAATGATGCGGTATGGAATTTCCTTGGCATGTATCTGGCCGGCTTCGGCTGTGTGCTTCTGGGCGGCTGTCCGCTGCGCCAGCTGGTGCTTTCCGGCGAGGGAAATACAGACAGCGCGGTGGCTGTGCTCGGTCTTGCGGCTGGTGCTGCCTTTGCTCATAACTTCGGCCTCGCTTCCAGTGCCAAGGGTGCCACAGTAAACGGACAGATTGCCGTAGTGATCGGCATTGTTGTTGTACTTGTGATTGCCGTCAGCAACACATTCGGAAAGGAGAACAGCAGATGAATCAGGATAATGTAATTGATGCAAGAGGACTTTCCTGCCCGGAGCCGGTGATTCTCCTTATGAAGGCCATGAAGAAGGGAGAGAAGAGCTATACCATTCTGGTGGACAATGCTGCTGCCAAGGAGAATACCACCCGCTACGCGGAAAGTCAGGGATACCGGGCTGACCTTCGGGAAGAAAACGGCGAATTTGTACTTTCCTTCACAAAATGATATGATGCATTATATCGCAACCTTTTATTCCCACTTCGGTGCCATTCATTTCAAGCGTTACTGCGGGACCAGAGGCTGGCAGGCGAAGCTTATGCCGGTGCCGCGGCAGCTGTCCTCATCCTGCGGCACCTGCGTCAGCTTTCAGCTTCCGCAGACAGCCAGTTCCGGCGGTGTAGATGTCAGTGTCGCTCTGAATGGAAATGAAAAAGCCGAGGAGAATGCGGCGGTGACCGAAAATCCGGGCGCCTGGCTGCCGCTTTCGGACTTTCCGGAGATGGAACAGCTGGCTGCGCCGGAGGGGGAAGGGTATCGACAGCTCTGGCATGCGGATCAGACGGATGCATGAGGATTCCGACATTGCCCGGGCTTGGTCGGTTTATCCCGTCTCGAAGACATTTTCACAGGAATACAGTGGAGGGAGAACACAATGGAAACGGAAGTTAAGCTTACTAAGCTGGCCAGCTGTGCGGGCTGCGGTGCCAAGGTGGGTGCCGGCACATTGTCCCGGCTTCTGGAGGGCTTCAAGACCCATAAGGACGAGCGTCTGCTGGTGGGCTATGACAAAAGCGATGATGCCAGCGTCTATCTTCTTGACGAGGAGCGGGCATTGATCCAGACCACGGATTTCTTTCCGCCAATTGTGGATGATCCCTTTCTCTACGGCCAGATCGCGGCAGCGAATGCCCTGAGCGATGTCTATGCCATGGGCGGGGAGCCGAGGCTTTGTCTCAATATCATGTGCGTTTCCGACAGCATGGATAAAGAGACCATTCAGGAGATTCTCCGCGGCGGTTATGACAAGGCCTATGAGGCCGGGGCTATCATTACCGGCGGGCATACCATTCATGGAGCGGAACCCATTTACGGCCTGGCAGTCAGCGGCTTTGTACATCCGCAGAGGATCTGGACCAACAGCGGGGCACAGCCGGGAGACGTGCTGATTCTGACAAAGCCGCTGGGGGTGGGCATCATCACAACGGCGGCAAAGGCAGAGCTGGCGGAGCCGGCACTGATGGAGAGAATTTATCGGCAGCTCAGCACATTGAACCGGGAGGCGCGGGATATTCTGACCGGCTTTCATGTGCACAGCTGCACGGATGTCACCGGCTTTGCGCTGCTCGGCCACAGCTACGAAATGGCCCAGGGCAGCGGCGTCACACTGCGGCTTTTCGCTTCGCAGATCCCATTTCATCCGGAGGCTTTGCATTTTGCGGAGCTTGGCCTGATCCCTGCCGGGGCCTATCGCAACCGGGAGTACGCAGAATCCGGGGTTAATGTTGTCGGCCCAGTCAGCCGGGCCATGCAGGACATTCTTTATGATCCCCAGACCAGCGGAGGACTCTTGGCGGCGGTACCGGCAGAAGAGGCGGCGGACTGCCTGGCGGCGCTGCAGGAGAAAATTCCGAGTGCTGCCGTTATCGGCGCAGCAGAGGAGAAGGGCGACTTCTCCATTGTCTTGGAAAAATGACGACATTCTTTCATATTTCAGAAAGTCTTTGGTATTGAAACACAGCATCATGTATATGTCCACGTGAGAAGGACAGCTGACCTTGCGGCGGCTGTCCTTTTGCGCTATAATAAGTTGCAAATTTTGTCGTACAGAGTAAATCGAATCTTACGGTTTTCTCTAATTCATTGAATAAATTTTATTTTATTATCACATTTAACAAACACATCAGGCTTGGCGTAACCGGAAAGGACGGTATATGAAACAAATTCGCGGAAGACTTCTGGCGGTCCTGCTGCTGGGGATTCTGCTGACTGCGGTACTGGTGGGCGGCGTGTCCATTCTGAGCCTGCGGGATATCATGCAGCTGGACTCCGAGGCCATGCTGGCCCGCAGCACCCAGGAGTTTGCCGAGGCGGTGAATGCCCAGAGAGATCGGCTGATTGTTTTTATTATCCTGTTCACCCTGGCCATCTGTGTCGTTGCTGTGGTGGTTTCCGCCGGCATTTTTCGTCGTATTTTTGAACTGGCCTATACCGATGAGCTGACAAAGGTGCGAAGTCAGAACGCCTTTCAGGAGGAGGTCGCGGAAAGAGAGCGGGACATTCACCGGGGCCGCGCGTCCTTCAGCCTGTGTATCTTTGATGTGAATCATCTGAAGGCGGTGAATGACAGCTACGGACACCTCGCGGGGGACATGCTGCTGATGCAGGCCGCGTCCCTGATCCAACAGCATTTTCCTGATGAAAAGGTCTATCGCATCGGCGGTGATGAATTTGTTATTGTTTTTCGGAATCGTCCGCGGTATTTTGTATTCAGTATGCTGACGGAGTTTCGTGAACGCATGTGCGACAGTGTTTCTGAGGATATCCGGATTCCGGTGATCGCGAGCGGTCTTGCGAATTATGATGAAGACCGGGACGCAACATTTCAGGACGTCTTCTCCCGGGCAGATCGCGCCATGTATGATAACAAGCTGGCGCTGAAGCTGCTGGATCCGGAGGAAGTACAGGAGCAGAACCGTGACCGTATGTGATCCATCGCAGCAGCGCAGGGAAATGAAGGCTTTACAGGAGGACAAATCATGCAGAAAAAAAAGAAGAACGGCATTTTCTTTTATCTGGTGCCGGTGCTGCTGCTTTGCGGCATGGCGGTTTTCGGCTTCTTATTTATGAAGGATTTTCTGGCATATAAGCAGGCCGGCGATGAATACAGTGCTATTGTCGAGGAGTATATCCAGCCTGCTCAGACGGAGGATGAGGAAAATGTCGGCGAAACCGCACCGCAGTATCCTGTTCTGGATATTGACTACGCTGCTCTTGAGCAGGAAAATGAAGACTTCTCCGCAGTGCTGTCCATTCCGGTGCTTTCTCTCCAGTATCCCATTGTCCACAGCAAGGACAACAATGATTATCTGCATACCACCTTTGAGGGAAAGCGGAATTTTGCGGGCTGCGTCTTCCTGGACTGCGAGGCCAGTGAAGATTACAGTGATCGAAACAGTATGATCTACGGTCATAACATGAAGAACGGCAGCATGTTCGGAACACTGAAGCGATTTCGAAAGGAGCCGGGACTCTGTGATTCGGATCCGTATATCTATCTGTACCGTGCAGACGGTGTGCGAAAGTATCGAATTTTCAGCTTCTATCTGACGCAGGAGGGAAGCAGTGCCTATAATGTGGTCAGCACGGATGAGGAATATGATGCCTACGTGGCAGCTGCACTGAAGAGCTCCTCCTATCAGGAATATGACAGTTCTGCCGTGGACTTCACCGACAGACCGGATCTCATCACATTGTCCACCTGTGCCGGAAAAAGCGGCGGCAGCGAGCGCTTTGTGGTGCATGCAAGCCTCGTTGGTGTGTATCCCGCAGAATAAGTTACACTGCACTGTTCATCACGAAGCAAGACAGAGCAAATCAGCTGAAACAAACGCTTGAATCAGCGATTCTCTAAAGAGTTATTAATTTCGAACAGCTCCCTAACGGGGGCTGTTTTTTGTACATGCAAAATCATTTTTAAAATCATAAAATCAAAACAAAATGCAAAATAAGCTTTACAAATAATAAGACAAATAGGACGCATCCAACCAATCCAATACTGGTAAGCATGTCGATAAAGCAGCTGTGTGTATACCATCGAACGTGCAACTGGGAGTAATAGGTACCTGACTGGATGCCGCTCCCAATAAGAGGACTATTCCGAAAACCATCCAAGGCATAATTCCAAATTGTTAATCTTATATTATCAGTATATCCTTCTGTATCGGACATACGTGAGAAAAGTGCGGAATTTTTAGCCATGAATAGTACCCCAAGTCCAACAGCTAAAACAAACAAGTAACTAAATAACTTTCCTACAGTAAATTTCCCTTTAAATAATGAAAACAATACAGCAATTACTAAGGGAACTAGTGCTGAAATAAGTCCACCTCGTGAGCCTG
>CAZJQX010000082.1:0-9120 GCA_964548305.1 uncultured Lachnospiraceae bacterium | reverse complement strand
CTGCACTTGAATGGGTTCCTTGTTGATCACAATGAAGTGCTTTCCACGGAAATAACGAATATAGCTGGCGGCGGGATACACAGACAGTGAAGTCCCGCCGACAATGAGACAGTCCGCCTCGCTGATGGCGGCGATGGATTTCCGCACGGCTTCCTCCGGCAAGCCCTCACCGTACAAAGTCACATCCGGGCGGATCATGCCACCGCAGGTGCAATGCGGAACCCGCTCCGTGCTTTCAAAGAGATAGTCCGCCGGATAGGGTTTACCGCAGCGCTCACAGTAATTCCGCTCCGTGGTGCCGTGGATTTCCAATACATTATGACTGCCCGCCTTCTGGTGCAGCCCATCAATATTCTGGGTGACAATGGCCTTCAGCTTACCGTCTGTCTCCATTTTCGCCAGCGCCCGGTGGGTAACATTGGGCTGAATTTTTCGGGTGTCCAGTTTCTGACGATAGAACTCGAAGAAAACCTCCGGGTCATGATGCAGACAGTCCGCACTAAGAAGATATTCCGGTGAATACTTCTCAAACTGCACATCATGCTGATTGTACAGGCCATCCTTGCTCCGGAAATCCGGAATGCCGCTGTCTGTGGATACGCCGGCACCGCCGAAAAAGACAACATTATCCGATTCGTCAAGATATTGCTTCAGCTTCTCTAAATCCTTTTCACTGATCATGATATGTCCCCTTTCCTACAATGCCAGCATTTCTGCCGCCTGCTGCTGCAATGCGGATCGTTTATCCCGAAGCAGCAGGAATCGGTTGAAATGATAGTAGTCCTCATTGCCGCATTCCGTCACAAACTTAAGGCTGTAATAGCCGGCGGAAAGCTCCGACAGGAAGATCACCAGCTCCTGCCCTTCACCAAAGCTTTGGCTCACAAACTGCAGTGCATGGCTGAGATGCTTTCCCGTATCCGCAATGGCCTGCTTGCGCATTTCCTCCCGCGTCCGGAACCACTCCCGGATATAGGCGTAATCTGTCTCTGCGCCCTGGCTGCCCCGCTCCTTCAATGCATCCGCCAATGATTCCAGAAGCGCCAGCATTTTCCTGGTATATTTCTCCTCTTCCCGACTGAGGAGCTGTGCCTCATGCTCCCTTTCCAACTTCTCCATGCCCTGCTTCCGGCTCGCGTCCAGAAGCACTGCGGCTGTTTTGGAGGTTTCGGTCTCAGCCGCAGCATCCAGGGCTTCCTTCAGCGCCTTCAGCTCCCCAAAAAGTTTTCGCTGCACGGAAAGAGATTCCGCATAGTCCCGAAATTCCTGGTTCAGCGCATCCACCAAAAGTCCCAGAAGGCTCAGCTTCTCGTCAAAGGGTGCCTGCAACAGTGAAACCGTATCCTCTGGGAACTGTCCGTCCAGAATTTCCGGTATCCGGTAGATCTGCCGGTACTTCTGATACAGCTCGTAATATGCGGCAAAATCCCGGGCAATCTCCGGTTCCTCCAGATACTCCTGCACCAGTGCCTTCGTAACGGGCAGCTGCATTTCCTCATAAAGCTTCAGAATCCGAGACAGATCCTCCCATCCCCGAGCCGTCACAAAGCTTTTTCCGCCCAGCTCCTGATGAATGGAATAGAAATTTTCCTTCTTGATGTCAAGATAAGCCAGTATTGCCCCATGGACGCCGGCTCTGTAGGCATATTCCTTCCAGACTGAGAAATCTTCCTGAATGTCCATGCGCCGCACACGGTCCAGTGTGACAATGTCGAAGTCCCGGACAGACTTGTTGTACTCCGGTGGATTGCCTGCTGCCACGATGACGAATCCCTCCGGAATCCGATGACTGCCGAAGCTTTTGTACTGGAGAAACTGCAGCATGGTGGGCGCCAGCGTCTCCGAAACGCAGTTGATTTCGTCCAGAAAGAGAATGCCCTCCTGAATGCCGCTCTTCTCCACCTGCTCATACATAGCGGCAATAATTTCCGACATGGTATATTCCGTCACAGAATACTCCTTCCCGCCGAAGCTTTTCTTGCTGATATAGGGAAGACCTATGGCAGACTGCCTGGTGTGATGGGTAATCGTATAGGCGACCAGATTGATGCCCAGCTCCTGCGCCGCCTGTTCCATAATGGCGGTTTTGCCGATGCCGGGCGGCCCGATCAGCAGCAGAGGCCGCTGCTTCTCAATAGGAATCCGGTAGGCACCTGTTTCATCCCGCATGAGATACGCCCGAACGGTATTGATGATCTCCGTTTTTGCTTCCTTGATGTTCATCTTTGCTTCTCTCCTTATGTTCAGCACCGCATCGCCACATCGCTTCGCGATGCGCGATGTGGCGGTTCAGAGGCGCTTCGCGCCTTGTCCGCCACCAGAAAAATCAAAAAAGCACTTCGCCGAGTAAACTCAGCTCGGCGCTTTATGGATTTTTCTGGTGGTGCTAAACAATTACATATACAATCTCATAGCCCATGCCGGCGTCTTGTCATCCCCGCAGTCCTCATTTCCCGGATACACAAAGCCGGTAAGATAGTCTGTCGATGCCTCCGGAAAGCTGCCGAAGCCATCCGTAAAATACAGAAGCCCCTTCATCTGTGGAAGGGCTCCCTGCTCCCGCAATGTCTGTACCCGGGAGAAAACCGGCCGGAAATCCGTACCGAAGCCGCCAGAAACATGAAACTGACCGGCATACTGCTGCATTTCCCGCGTGTCGGAAATCCACAGCTCCCGCTGTACCTTCTCATCACATTCCAGAATCAAAATCCGCACCCGGGGAAAAAATCCCTTTTGGTCCGACAAAAGTCCGGCTGTCTCATTAAGAAAACGCTGCACCAGAGTATCCCGACAGGAAGCACTGGTATCAATAGCAATCACCAGCTGCTCTATCTTCCGCGCTTCCGTAAATTCATTTTCCTCAATGAGGGGCATATTTCCATAGAGAGACAGACCATAGCTGTAGTAGCCGTAATCAAAAGAATCCGGGTCTATATGGCTTTCCTCCCGTTCCATGGAAATGCGCCGGAGAAAATCCCGATAGTCCGTCTTACGCTGATTCTGCAGCCGGAGAAGCCAGGAAAGTGAGCCGCTTTCCTCGGATCGGTCGCGACCGAAGGTTTCCATTTCTGTTTCGGTGCGCTCCGCATTTTCCTTCCAGGCATCATCCAGCTCCTGCCGGCTCGGGCTGCCGCGCAGTTTTTTCTGCTTTGCCTCAGTCTTCGGGTTCTCTCCGCTGTTTTCCGGGGCGGTCATATCCTCCGGGAAATCCGGCGCCGCAGAATCGCCGGCATTATCCTCACTGTCCTCTGAAAGCGGCGCCCAAAAAGCGTGATCATCCCGCAGAAACTCCTGCTTCAGCCGCTCCATGGTATCCGGATCAATGTTGTTTCCCATGAAATACTGATATAGCCGCTCCGCTGTCAGGACCCGAAGCGCTCCCTTAAGCCGCTGGTACCACGCCTCCCGAAAAGCACCGGGCGGACGGCGGATGATCTCATAGTCCATGGAATCCAGCACGGACTCCGTCTGAATGTCACAAGCCAGATCCCACAGCGCGGTATCCCGGCCATCGCCTGTAAACATATGCCGGAACAGACAATGCAGCAGCATGTGAAGATAAAGACGATCCAGCTTTTGCGGACTCTCCACGAAGAGTGCAAAAAGGAACTGGGGATTGAAATGAATATGCCGCGCATCCGTTCCGCAGCGCCGGGTGTTGAGATCCATGACATAATCCAGACTATCCAGAGCCCGCGCCATAAAATGCATGGAAAGATAGAGCTCTGTCCGAGTCTCATTCAATATGCGTTTTCCGAATTCTTCCAGCTCAATTCTGCTTTTCATATCCTATAGCTCAAAGCTCTCCGGCTCTGCCTGCTGCTCCTGTTTTGTTCCGTTCATAAGAATAGCGGTAAGCTCTGTCAGTCTTCGCTCCGCACAGAGAGGGAGCACGTCCTGTATTGCCGCCACAGGCAGAAGCTTTTCCGCACATAAAAACTGTATCGCCTCCATACTCTCTCCCGGCTCAAGTCCGCTTGGATCTCTCTGCGCCGGCCATCCATCGGAAATCAGCTGACGAAGCACAGCTTCTCCCTCCGCCGCAATATAGTCCCGGTAAACTTTTTCTGCCTGCGCCGACAGATGATAGGGATAATGCAGGCGGTCCACCGCTATGGTCCTTGCCGACCGCGGAGCATCATGCATAACCCGGGAAAACAGACGGTCATAGGCCCAGAAATCCACGCCTGATCGGCTAACCGTCTGCCGGTATTCATAGCCGCTTCCCTCAATACTCTCATGCAGCGCCCGGGACATCGTATCCTCAAGAAAGTTGTCAAGATAAGCCGGAAAAGAAAGTACGCAGCAGCCATCCGGCAAATAAATGCGGAAGCGCAAACAATTGTCATTGTCTCCCAGCATTTCCTTCAAAAGCTGAAGCCTGCCGGCCTTTTCACAGTGCAGTTCGATGAGCGACAGGGCACTGCACTGCTTAATCACACCATCGTAGTAGTCATGCACCTGCTCTGTAAGAGAAATATAGCGAAGGGAAGAACAATTGTAGAAGGCAAAGGGTCTCAGACTATGCACGCTTTCCGAGATGAACACACCGGAAAGCTGCTTATCGCCGTCAAAAGCGTGTGCGCCAATTTCCCGGACCGGAAGCTCGCAGCCATCCAGACTGACTGATGTCGGAATGGATAACCGGGCCGGCAAATCTGTACCGCCCATAAGTACGGCGGACATCTCACCCCGCAGCGTATCCGCCTTATACGAAAGCTGCATCATTCCACATCCTCCGTTTCCGAAGTTGTCAGCTCGTCCAGGGTCCGCCCATAGGCACCCAGAAAATCGGTGATAAACATAGCAAGCTCCGGCAGCTCCTTCTGCATTCGACAAAGGCTTTGCCAGGTGCTCTCCTTGGCACTGCGGAACTCCCGATTGCCGCTCTCCTCCTCTTCCACACACTTAATATAGGCAGAAAGCTTATCGGCCGCCTTCACCAGCTGCCGAAGATAGTTCTCCTCTTCACTGCCGTAAAAAAGCGTTCGGTAAACAGGCTGCAGATCATCCGGCAGCTTTTGCAGAAGCTGCTCCACCGCCACAGTCTCCACGGAATGATAGGCATCCCGCAGAGAATCACTGCCGTATTTCACCGGTGTGGGGAGATCACCGGTAATGATCTCCGCCGCATCATGGTAAAGCCCGATGAGGGCTGCCTTTTCTGCATTCAGCTGCTTTCCGAGACGTACATTTCCCAATGTGCAAAGTGCATGGGAAAGCATGGCCACCTCCAGTGAATGCTCACTGAGATTCTCTGCCCGGCTGTTTCGCATCAGTGCCCAGCGTTCAATATATTTCATTCTGGAAACAGTCGCAAAAAAAGGATAGTCCATTTCTCACCTCTCATAACGGATCTTACGCGTTTTCTCTTCGGTATAGCTCGCCAGCAGTTTTCGACGCTCCATGGCCTGCAGCAGTTTTTCTTCCTCCTGCTTCATGGAAAAATACTGTGAAATCCGTCCCTCTGTTATCCACCAGTTTTCGAAATCTGCCGGGCTGTCCTGATCCTGATGCAGCAGCATCTCCACAAGAAGTGTCTTCTGCTGCCTCTGAAGCTCCGTCAGCTTCCGCTGGTCCAGCTCATCCTCTGTAAACCGCATTTCTCGTTCCTCCATTGCCGTTCAGTATAGCACGAAGTCAACAGGCGGGAAATGAAAAATAGTTCCGGCTTTTATTTATCGCTGTCCTTCTGCAGCTCCAGGGTGAACCAGAAGTCCACGCCGGTTCTCGTATTTTTTACACCGCAGCGCTGATGATGTGCATCCGCAATGGCATGCACAATGGAAAGTCCCAGTCCCGAACCGCCGTAGGCTCTCGTATGGGCCTTGTCTACCTTGTAGAACTTCTCCCAAAGCTTATTGATATCCTCCTCGGGAATCTGCTTTCCCGTATTCATAACATGAATGCTGACGGTATGTGCATCCTCCGTCTCCGTATAGATGCTGATCTGGTTCGGTGCCTGCAGATGATTCAGCGCATTGTTCAGATAGTTGGTGATCACCTCTTCAACCTTGAATTCATCGGCCCAGACATTGATGTTTTCCGGCACATCCAGCTCCACAGCGGCCTCCTTCTGCTTCACCAGAATATCAGCCGCAGCCACCACGCCCTTCACCACCTTGGACAGATTAAAGCGGCTAAAGTCCGGCGCATCCTTGCCCTGCTCTATGGCAGAAAGATTCAGAAGCTGCCGCACCATACGGTTCATCTTCTTAGCCTCATCCACAATGACCCCGCAGTAGTAGTCCCGACTCTCCGGATCCTCGCAAAGTCCGTCCTGCAGGCCCTCCGCATATCCTTGAATCAGGGCTATGGGCGTCTTCAGCTCATGGCTCACATTGGCCACAAATTCCTGCCGCTTCTGATCAATCAGCCGTTTATTCTCAATATCCGACTGCAGCTCGTTGTTGGCTGTTTTCAGCTCCGCAATGGCAGTTTCCAACCGCTCCGACAGGGTATTCATGGAACGTCCCAGTATGCCAAGCTCATCTTCATTGCTGCCGGTATATCGGACGCTGAAATCCAGCTTGCTCATCCTCTCCGAAAGGTTGGCAAGAGAATTGATGGGCTCCGTGATCTTCTTTGTGGCAAAGTACATGATCGCCGCGCCAAGAAGCAGAACTGCACTGCCGATCATCAGCAGGAAACGGTTGAAAAAGGCCACAGATTCATGCAGACTGCTGAACGGCATCGACATAATAAAGCAGGTGGTATTGTCGCTAAAATAACCCCAGCTCTCCAGATAACCGCCGGAGCTTTTCCCGTAGCGCATATTTTCCTCTATGCGATAGTTATCAAACTGCTTCAGCACCTTCCCCGCATCCATATCACCACTGCCCAGAATGTACTCATAGAGTCTGTGCTTAATAAAGTCATCGTCAAAGGAAGCGGCAAATGTCTGGTCCGTCCGGGTATCCATGATCACCACGCTGATGCCGCTGGTTTCCACGAGACTGCGGATATACTCGGTCGCAGCTGTGCCGGTAGCGGGATCCGTTGCATCATAATTTTTCGGGAAAAGCTGATCCAGCGGCAGGCCTGCCTTATCCGCGGCACGGATCATATTGTCAATGGAGCTGTAGGCATCTTCCATGACGCTGACCTTCTCCATAGAATAATACCTCTCGAGAAAGAATGTATTGATGCCCATAATAGCCAGAAGAAGCGCCAGCATTAACCCGCAGAAAATACAGGTATAACGCCAGCGGATGGAGCTTTTCCATTTCTTCTTCAGCTGCTTCATGCCTCTGCCTCCGGGTCGAATTTGTATCCCATGCCCCAGACAGTTTTGATGTACTCACCCTTGTCTCCAAGCTTCGCCCGCAGCTTCTTCACATGGGTGTCGATGGTCCGGGCATCGCCGAAATAATCATAATTCCAGACATTGTTGAGAATTTTCTCCCGGGAAAGTGCAATTCCCTTGTTTTCGATAAAGTACAGAAGCAGCTCGTATTCCTTAAAGGAAAGCTCCAGCTCCCGATCGTCCACCCGAACCGTATGGGCAGACTTATCCACCTCAATGCCGCCGATGCGTACAATCTCGTCCTGGTTCATGCCGGAGCGCCGCAGAATAGCCTCCACCCGGGCCACCAGAATCTTCGGTGAGAAGGGCTTGGAAATGTATTCATCCGCACCGTACTCGAAGCCCTTCAGCTCATCGGTTTCCTCAGAGCGCGCCGTCAGCATGATGACCGGCACCTTGGAATGCTCACGAATGGTCTTCAGCACCTCCCAGCCGTCCATCTTCGGCATCATCACATCCAGAATGATCAGTGCAATGTCTTTGTCCGAAAAGAAGACGTCGATGGCCTGCTCGCCGTCAGCCGCCTCCACGACCTCAAAATCCCGGATCTTCAGAAAATCCGACAGGAGCTTCCGCATTCTGTCCTCATCATCCACCACCAAAACCTTCAGCTTATCCATCTCATTTACTCCTTTTATTCATAGCCTCCAGGGCAAATCTTGATATTGTACAGGCCTTACTGTAGCGTTTCTCTGTGACATAAATGTGAACTTCTGCCCGGGCCCTCGTCACCGCCACATAGAACTCCCGGCGTTCCTCCTCAACCTGCGCCTCCGACTGGGCCTTCCGGTAGGGCGTCACGCCCTCCACACAGTCAATAAGATGCACAACATCGAACTCCAGCCCCTTGGCACCGTGATAGGTCATAAGTGCCACGCCGTTTTCCGTTTTCTTCTCGTCCTTCATCTTCGCCTGCAGCTGTGCACTGTAGTCCTCTATAAAGCGAAAGTAGGCCGTTCTTTCCGGATAGGCAGCCGCGTTCTCTGTGATCTCCTCCAGTATAGCACGGAAGCCTTCGAAATCCGTATGATTTTCCCTTGCATAATCCCGAAGCCAGTCCTCATAGCCCACTTTTTTTCGCAGGTAAATGACGGCGGCCTCCGTAGGCAGATGACGCAGCACATTGAGATCCCGCTTCAGCTCCCGCAGACGATAAAGCATATCACTCCGGCTCCGGTAATAGCGCTCCAGATCCTGAAAGCGAATCAAAGTTCCCTGCACTGCATTCCGGGAAAGATACCGCAAAGGGCGATTCATGACGCGCAGCAGATCTCCCCGGCTACCGCTACCCTCCGCCAGGCGAAGGTATGCCAAAATGTCCTCCGCAATGAAATGATCATAGAGATTCGGCACCTTTTCCTTCAATACAAAGGGAATATCCCGCTTCATCAGCTCCGGCAGCAGTGGACGAACCATAGAATTGGTACGATAGAGCACCGCCATCCTGGATGGCTCTATTCCCTTCCGAATGGCCAGCCGCAGACTCTCCGCGAGAAGCAAATACTCCTCGTGCGTATTCTTGATGCGATATTGCCGGCAGCAGCCGCCCTTTCCCTTCGGTGCGGTGATCTTCTTAGGGAACCGCGCTTTATTGTTGCTGATGATGCGGGAGGCCACCTCCACCACCTCACTGTGAGAACGGAAATTGTCTGAAAGCAGTATTCGCTTCGCACCGGGATAATCCTTTTCAAAGTTCAGCATCAGCTCCGGCCGAGCACCCCGGAAGCCATAGATAGACTGGTCATCGTCTCCCACGATAAACAGATTCCGGCGAGGCTCCGCCAGAAGCCGTACAATTTCATACTGAATTGGCG
>CAZJQX010000081.1:6152-9147 GCA_964548305.1 uncultured Lachnospiraceae bacterium | reverse complement strand
GCCGCGATCGCCTTCGGATCCTTCTCCGGTTTGCTGAGATTGATGGTAATGTCCAGCGCGCCGTACTCGGTCTCTGCCTTCCACTTCATGTCCTTCCGCACTCTGTAGCGGCGGATGTAGTCCGTGTTCCGGCTGAAATTGTAGTAGAAATCCGTGGCTTGCTCCGGGCTCTCGTCATACTTCGCTTTGAACTCCCGCACCACCTCGGAGGGTCTTGCGGTCAGTGCTCCCATCAGCTTCGTGTCGAAAAGGTCGCGGAATACCACGCTGTCGCCGTCGGTGAGGCCCTTCTCCACTGCATAATCGGTTAATGTCTTCAGCACAGTTTCGAGGTAAGAGCCGTCCTCCAGGGCTGCCGCCGGAATGGCTGCTGCCTCTGTTGCAACGGAGGGCGCATCTGTCTCCACCTCAGACAGCTTCAGATTGAGGATGATGGTATTCAGTGCCCAGTGCATATCCTCCGGCTGAATCAGTCCGGTCCGCAGCGCATAAGCTGCGAGCTTCTTCACATTTTCCTGTACAAGCTCCATAACACTCCCCTCCCTGTCTTATGAGTTGTAACCGTTCGGGTTCTTGGACTGCCAGTTCCAGGAGTCGCGGCACATATCCTCAAGATCGTACTCTGCCGTCCAGCCAAGCTCCTTCGCCGCCTTTTCCGGGCTGGAGTAGCAGGTAGCGACATCGCCGGCACGGCGCGGCTGGATCACATACGGAAGCTCCTTGCCGCAGGCCTTCTCAAAGGCATGAACCACATCCAGCACGGAGTAGCCCTTGCCGGTACCGAGGTTGCAGATGAACACGCCGTCCTTCTTTGCGAGACGCTCAATGGCCTTGACATGACCGCGGGCGAGGTCCACAACGTGAATGTAGTCGCGCACACCGGTGCCGTCGGGGGTATCGTAATCATTGCCGAAGACATTTACCTGAGGAAGCTTGCCGATGGCCACCTGTGCCACGTACGGAAGCAGGTTGTTGGGGATGCCCTTCGGATCCTCGCCGATGAGGCCGGACTTGTGGGCACCGATCGGATTGAAGTAACGAAGCAGAATCACGTTCCACTCGGGATCCGCGGTATGAATGTCGGTCAGAATCTGCTCCTGCATCCACTTGGTCCAGCCGTAGGGATTCGTACAGGTTCCCTTCGGGCAGTCCTCGGTGATGGGGATCTGCGCAGGGTCACCATAAACCGTTGCGGAGGAGGAGAAGATAATGTTTTTGCAGCCGTGCTGACGCATCACGTCCACCAGATTCAGTGTGCCGTTGATGTTGGTCTGGTAGTACTCCACCGGCTTCCTCACGGACTCGCCGACGGCCTTCAGGCCTGCAAAATGAATCACTGCCGCAATGTCCGGATTCTCATCAAAGATAGCAGTCATAGCCGGCTTATCCAGCATGTCTGCCTTATAGAACTTTACCTTCTTGCCGCTGATCTCTTCGATGCGGTCCACTGCCTTCTCGTTGGAATTGTAAAGGTTGTCGAGAATCACAACCTCATAGCCGTTGTCCAGAAGCTCCACACAGGTGTGGCTGCCGATATAGCCCGCACCGCCGGTTACCAGAATTTTCATTTGATTTTCCTCCTCACACATTTTGAACCACTGCTGAATTCCATTCTTTATGCAAAAATCTCCGTTGGTCCATCGCCTATTGATACTACATAGAACGTGCAGTCGTAGCCGATTTCCTTCTTATAGGTCTCGCCCACGATCTTCTCGAAGTTCTCGATAGCCTCGTCCTTCACAATGGAAACAGTGCAGCCGCCGAAGCCGCCGCCGGTCATCCGGGAGCCCAGCACACCGGGTACGGTCCAAGCGGTCTCAGCCAGCACGTCGAGCTCATGGCAGCTTACCTCGTAGTCGTCACGAAGCGATACATGAGAGGCATTCATCAGCTTGCCGAAGGTCTCAATATCTCCGTCCTTCAGGGCCTGTACGGCCTTCAGTGTGCGGTTGTTCTCATAGACCGCATGCTTTGCCCGCTTCAGCACCACCGGATCCGTGATGGCAGAGGCGTACTTATCGAAATCCGCATCAGAAAGCTCACCGAGGGCCTTGATGTCCACCACCTTCTGCAGCGCCTCTACGGCCTCCTCGGACTCTCTTCTCCGGTCATTGTAGGCAGAGCCCACCAGCTTATGCTTCTTGTTCGTGTTTGTAACGATCAGCTTCATGCCGTTCAGCTTCACCGGCGCATACTCGTAATTCAATGTAGCGGTATCCAGGAAGATGGCGCAGTCCTTCTTTCCCATGGCGCTGGCGAACTGATCCATGATGCCGCAGTTCATGCCGTTGTAATTGTTTTCTCCGTCCTGACCGATCAGCGCCAGATCAATATTCGTCACATCAAAGCCGTAGAGATCCCGGAGCACATATCCCGTCAGCACCTCAAGGGAGGCACTGGAGGAAAGGCCAGAGCCGTTCGGGATGTTGCCGTAAACCACGAAATCCATACCGCAGTCCAGCTTCATGCCGCGCTTCTCAAAGGCCCACATTACCCCCTTCGGATACGCTGTCCAGGAATCCTCCTGCAGGGGATGGAACTCGTCCAGACTGGTCTCCACCACGCCGTTTCCGGAGAGGTTCACGGAATAAAAACGAAGCTTCCGATCGCTTCTCTTCCGTACACAGGCATAAGTTCCGATGGTCAGGGCGCAGGGGAAAACGTGCCCGCCGTTGTAGTCCGTATGCTCACCGATCAGGTTCACTCTGCCCGGCGCAAAATAGGTCTTTGTGCCCTCCAGATCGCCGAAAACCCGCTGAAAGCCCGCCAAAAGCTCCTGTCTCATATCCTCTGCCATAACGCCTCCATACCCGTCCGTCAGGACGAAAAATATTTGCCTGCACACCCGCCGAAAATGCCGTTTTCAGCTTCTTCGCAGATGCGGTGAAATTTTTAACACACTGCATTTATCATACAAAAAAGAGGATTCCTTTTCAATCTCAGAATCCTCTTATCTTCTTAGAAATCCTTCGGTTTTATTGCGAAAAACTGCCCT
>CAZJQX010000081.1:0-6052 GCA_964548305.1 uncultured Lachnospiraceae bacterium | reverse complement strand
AGGAACAGCGTGAACACAGAAGCCACGGTACTGATGGCCACAAGCTGTGCCGCCAGCTCGCCGTCACCGCCCATATTCTGGGCCATAGGGAAGGAGGCTGCCGCGATGGGTGTGGCATATATCGCCACCAGCAGGAAGCGCTCTACGCCGCTGAAGGGCATAAATGTGGTGAGCACAATGACCACCGCCGGCACAAGCAGCAGCTTCATCACCAGCACAAAGCTGATATACTTGAGATTTTTGGCAATGTTGGAGAAGTACAGTGTGCCGCCCAGGCCGAAAATTGCCAGCGGTGAGGCCATGGAAGCAAACTTCCCGATGGGCGTCAGCAGGGCCTTCGGCACCGGAATGTGCAGGAACAGGAACAGAAGTCCCACAATGGTGCCGAGAATCAGCGGATTCACCAGTACCTTCAGGGCAATGTCTTTGACGCTGGGCTTTGCGTTCTTCTCATCAAAGCAGGCAAACAGAATCGCTGCTGAAACATTGTACAACGGTACGATCAGAGCCACCAGAATGCTGCCGAGGGCTGAACCTTCACTTCCGAAAATGCTTTCCGACAGCGGCACCGCAAAAAGCAGCACATTGCTGCGGTAGACGCCCTGGATAATGACGCTGCAGCGGGGCTTGGTTTTACAGATGCGGGGAAGAATCAGCACCAGCAGAAGGATCAGTGCCCCCAGGGTTCCCCAGGCAAAAAGCACAAAGCTCAGCTTGGGCATCATGGAGAGGTCCATGTTGTACATGTTGTTGAACATCATGATCGTGAACAGTCCCCAGAAGATGAACTTGTTGAGTTTTTTGTAAAAGGCATCATCCGTTACGCCGATACGCCGAAAAAAATAGCCGTAAAGCATGTAGCAGAGAAAGGGTATCACTGCATTCATGGCGGTAAAAAAGCTTTCCATAATTTTCCTCCCTATAATACGATCTGTCCTATTTTCTTCCGCCCTTCCGTTTCCTCACCACCCGGCTCACAAGAAGTGACGGCTCCTTCCGGCGTCGGCGGCCCGAAGACTTTTTAACGGAGCCGGAAGTACTGCTGCCGGGCTTCTTCCCTGTGCCGTTGCTCTTCTGCCTTCGCTCGGTCCGGACACGCTGTATCTCCGCCTCCAGCTGCGCATAATCCCGTTCAAAAAGCAGGGTACTCATCTGCAGCCTGAGGATTTCATAAGGAACCTTTTCCGCCAGCTTCCCGATAACGAATTTTTTCGGCTTCCAGGCATAGACAGGCAGCTCGTTCAGGGCCTGCAGCGCCGCCAGCTCCGGCCGCCAAAGCAGAGAAAGCTTCAGCCGGACGTCCATGTGCGGATTCGGCTGCGGCCGCCGGAAAATGTAAAAATCCGGCCCCTCCGGCAGGTCCTCAATGGTGATGATGCCCCAGTACGCCGGTACATGCTCCGCCACATGCGCCGCATGCCGCGTGCCCACAGCGATATAATTATAGTCGAAGTAATAATCATAATCCAATACCTGTCGCGAAAGTCTGCTATAGGTATCGGCATCACTTTTGATCTCAATGCCATAAAAGGCATCCTCCGTGACCATGACAATGTCGGCCCGGGAGATGCCCATGATTTTCTCCTCGATCATGCGGGTTTTGCCGTAGCTCTCCTCCAGAAAGGAGAAGAGCGGCTCCCGTATGTCCTTATCGTACAGCATTTACGCCTTCACCGGCGGGTGCTCCGCAAGATATGCCTCGGTAAGCGCCACCGCATCATTGATGCAGTCCGGACAGCTGCGCAGTACCTTGCCAGTCTCCACGCCTTTCAGCTCCCGGCAGAGATAGGAACCGTTCTGCTCCCGGAAGCGGCCGGCGTATTCCTTCACCTTCTTATAGGTGTCCGCTTTTGTGGACTTGCCCTTCTCAAGGTCGCCGACACTGTTGGCCAGGCCGATGATCATCATCATGCCGGAAAGCGCGCCGCACATTTCCATCATACCCATGCCGAGTCCGAAGCCCTCGGCGATTCGGAACATTTCCTCCTGTGAAACGCCGAATTCCTCACAAAAACTGCAGGCCACCGCCTGCGCACAGTTATAGCCCTTGCCGTGAAAGGCCTGTGCCATCTCCTGCTTCTCTGTCATATCTCTCTCCTGTTCCGCTTACTCAGCTTCTGCCGGCTTCCGCGGTCAATGCTGCGAAAGCCCCGTCTCTCCTTACTCGAGCTCGAAGGCGCCTGTATACAACTGGTAATAACTGCCCTTTGCCGCAATCAGCTCATCATGGCTGCCTCGCTCAATTATCTTACCATGATCCAACACCATAATCACGTCAGAATTCTGCACCGTGCTGAGTCGGTGTGCGATCACAAATACGGTTCTGCCGGACATCAGCGCATCCATACCCTGCTGCACGATCGCCTCAGTACGGGTATCGATGGAACTGGTGGCCTCATCCATGATCATTACCGGCGGATCCGCCACCGCTGCCCGGGCGATGGACAAGAGCTGCCGCTGTCCCTGGGACAGGTTCGAACCGTTGCCCTTGATTTCCGTTTTGTAGCCTCTCGGCAACCGGCGGATGAAATCATCGGCACCGGCAAGCTTTGCCGCAGCGATGCACTCCTCATCCGAGGCATCAAGCTTGCCGTAGCGGATGTTGTCCATAACCGTACCGGTGAAAAGCACCGTATCCTGCAGGATGATGCCGAGTGACCGGCGAAGCTCCGACTTTTTGATCTTCTTAATGTCGATGCCGTCGTAGGTGATGGTACCGCTCTGGATATCATAGAAGCGGTTGATCAGATTCGTAATGGTGGTTTTTCCGGCACCTGTGGCACCCACAAAGGCCACCTTCTGTCCCGGCCGGGCAAAGACATTGATACCCTGCAGAATGGTTTTCTTGCCGTCATAGGAGAAGTCCACATCCTTCAGCACCACATCGCCCGCAAGACGGCGGTACTCTGCGCCGCCCTCGGCCCGCGGATTCTTCCAGGCCCACATTTCCGTACGCTCGTCAGTCTCCTGGATTCTTCCGTCTTCCTCCTTACACTGCACAAGCTCAACAAAGCCCTCGTCCTCCTCGGGAAGCTCATCCATCAGCTTAAAGACACGCTGTGCGCCCGCAAGACCCATAACCACTGCATTGATCTGGCCGGACACCTGACCGATCTGACCGGCGAACTGCTTCGTCATGTTCAGGAATGGCACGGTGATGGAAATGCTCAGTGCCATGCCGGACAGACTCAGGTTCGGCACCTTCAGCGCCAGCAGCACGCCGCCCACAATGGCCAGCACCACATACAGGATATTTCCGATATTGGAAAGAATCGGCATCAATGTGTTGGAATACTTGTTGGCCTTCTCGGAAACCCGAAACAGTTCGTCATTGATCTTGTCGAAATCCGCCTCTGCGGCCTCCTCATGGTTAAAGACCTTCACGACCTTCTGACCGTTCATCATTTCCTCGATGAAGCCCTCGGTTCTCGCCACCTCCTGCTGCTGCCGCATGAAGTACCGGCTGGAGCCGCCGCCCACCGTCTTGATCACCTTTGTCATGACGAAAACGCCGCCCACCACAATGATTGTCATCCAGATGGAATAGTACATCATGATGCAGAATACCGTAAACACCGACACGAAGGACACCAGCGTCTGCGGAATACTCATGGAGATCATCTGCCGCAGCGTATCGATATCGTTGGTGTAATAGCTCATCACATCGCCGTGGTTGTGCGTATCGAAGTAGCGGATTGGCAGGTCCTGCATGCCGTTAAACATTTTCTCACGAAGCTTCATGAGGGATCCCTGGGTAATGATGGCCATCGTCCGGTTGTAGATGATGCCCGCCAGCAGGGAAATGCCGTACATCACGGCAAGAAGGGAAACCAGTCCCAGAATCTGCCCGGAAACGCCGGCCCAGTCGCCATCCTTCCAGGAAAGCTCAATCAGTGCGATAATCCGCTGTTGGAAAAGAGACGGTACTGCCGACACGCAGGCATTGATCAGAATGCAGACAATCGTGAAGGGCAGCAGCACCGGATAGAAGCTGAAAAGCATGGACAGTAGCCGTTTCAGTGTGCCGAACAGATTTCCGGTCGGCTTTTTTTGATTCTTGTCACTCATTCTTCCTCTCCTCCCTTCTTGTTCTGTGAATTGTAAACCTCACGATAGATCGGACTCCGTGCGAGGAGCTCCGCATGGGTGCCCATATCCGCGATATGTCCGCCCTCCATGACGATAATGCGGTCGGCCTCTTCTACGGAGGACACGCGCTGTGCAATAATGATCTTCGTGGTCTCCGGAATGAATTCCTGGAAGCCCTTCCGGATCAGTGCATCGGTCTTGGTATCCACTGCAGAGGTGGAATCATCAAGAATCAGCACCTTCGGCTTCTTGAGCAGTGCCCGGGCAATGCAGAGTCTCTGCTTCTGACCGCCGGAGACATTGGAGCCTCCCTGCTCGATATAGGTATCGTACTTATCCGGGAAGAGCTGGATAAACTCGTCCGCCTGCGCCAGCACACAGGCCTCCTTCAGCTCCTCATCCGTTGCATTCGGATTGCCCCAGCGCAGGTTATCGCGAATTGTGCCGGAGAATAAGACATTTTTCTGAAGGACAACCGCCACCTGATCACGCAGTGTGCGGAGATCGTAATTCCGCACATCCTGTCCGCCGACCATCACATTACCCTCCGTCGCATCATAGAGACGGGAGATCAGCTGAATCAGTGAGGACTTGGAGGATCCTGTGCCGCCCAGGATGCCGACGGTCTCTCCGCTCTTGATGTGGAGGTCAATGTCGGCGAGCACAAAGCGCTCAGCGTCCTTCTGGTACTTGAAGTTCACATGATTGAAGTCAATGTCGCCGTTTGCCACAGTCATCAGCGGCTCCGCCGGATTGTGCAGCGTGCTCTCCTCCTCCAGCACCTCCGCGATACGCTTGCTGGACTCAATGGAAAGCGTCACCATCACGAAAACCATAGAGATCATCATCAGGCTGCTGAGAATCTGGAAGCTGTAGGTCAGCAGTGCCGAAAACTGTCCCACATCAAGCTCGATGCCGCGGGAGCTGATGATCGTATAGGAGCCGAAGCTCAGCACAAAGACCATGACGGTATAGAGACAGAACTGCATCAGCGGGTTGTTGAAGGCAAGGATTTTCTCGGCCTTTGTGAAGTCGCCGCAAAGCTCCTCTGCTGCCCGGTCAAACTTCTGCTTCTCATATTCCTCACGCACGAAGGACTTCACCACACGCATGCCGTTGATGTTCTCCTGGATGGACTCGTTCAGGCGGTCATACTTCTTGAATACCGCATGGAAGAGCGGCATGGTCAGCCGGATCACCAATGCGAGACCGCAACCCAGAATCGGAATGGTCAGCACGAAGATCCAGGCCATCTTTCCGCCCATGATGAAGGCCATGGCAAAGGCGAAGATCATCATCAGCGGCGCACGGAAGGCCATGCGCACCAGCATCATGTAGGCCTGCTGCACATTCACAACATCCGTCGTCATTCTGGTCACAAGGGAAGCCGTATCGAAGCGATCGATGTTCTCAAAGGAAAAGCCCTGTATTTTATAGAACATATCCTTTCTGAGATTCCGCGCGAAGCCAGTGGAAGCCGTTGCACAGTAATTGCCGGCAGCCACACCGAACAGCAGCGATACCATCGCCATCACGAAAAGAATCGCGCCGTAGAAAAAAATCACATTCAGTCCGGCGCCCGCCTTGATCTGATTGATCAGCTTGGAAATCACAAAAGGAATAATACACTCCAGTATCACCTCCCCGCTTACCATGGCCGGTGCCATCATAGATGCAAATTTGAATTCTCGAACAGACTTCGAGAGAACCTTCAAAACATGCATATACTTCTGTTCTCCTTTCTGCTTTTGCCATAAAAAAGGCTGCCCCGCAGCACCTTTATCCCAGGTATCGAGATAAATACTGCAGCAGGCAGTCACCTTAATTTCTCTGCCTGCGGGGGAGCGGGTTTTGTCCGCCTCCGCCGCAGGCCCTTTATTCAGTTCAGTTTAGAGACCTTTTCCCTATTCGTCAAGTAAAAAATCATGTACTCGATTATTTTGTCGTATGGAATCACAGCTGT
>CAZJQX010000080.1:0-9216 GCA_964548305.1 uncultured Lachnospiraceae bacterium | reverse complement strand
GTTACTCTTAAGTAATCATTTGCTGAATAAGCACATTGAGAAGGGAATCGCGAAAGCGGTTCCCTTTTTGTCATCTAACGGGTTCAGCGATAGTCAGGCTATTATAGACAGGACTTGCGGAGCAAACGACAGTTTACTATAATAAAGAAAAGTGAGGTGAAGCATGGATCTGTTTGAATATATGTCGGAAAAGAGCAAAAAAGAGGAGGCTCCCCTGGCGTCCCGCATGCGGCCGGAGACGCTGGATGAGGTGGTGGGTCAGCAGCATATCGTGGGTAAGGACAAGCTGCTGTACCGGGCCATTCAGGCGGACAAGCTGGGATCGCTGATTTTCTACGGTCCTCCGGGAACCGGAAAAACCACATTGGCCCGTGTCATAGCGCACACCACCAAGGCGGATTTTCGTCAGCTGAATGCCACAGTGGCCGGAAAGAAGGATATGGAAGATGTGGTGCAGCAGGCGAAAAACAACCGCGGCGGTTATGGCAAGAAGACCATTCTCTTTGTGGATGAGATTCATCGCTTCAATAAGGCACAGCAGGACTATCTTCTGCCCTATGTGGAGGACGGCACTGTTATTCTCATTGGTGCTACGACGGAAAATCCTTACTTTGAGGTGAATTCTGCACTGATCTCCCGCTCTCGCATCTTCGAACTGAAGCCGCTGTCGCCGGAGGATATAGCGAAGCTCATTGACCGTGCACTGACGGACTCGGCTAAGGGTGTGGGCGCTTTTCATGCCTACATTGATGAGGATGCCCGAAGATTTCTTTCCGATGCGGCTAACGGAGATGCCAGAGCGGCGCTGAATGCGGTGGAGCTGGCGGTGCTGACCACGGAGCGGGAAGCAGACGGGCGGATACACATTACCCTGGAAGTGGCTTCGGAGTGCATTCAGAAGCGGGCGGTGAAGTACGATAAGGACGGAGACAACCACTACGATACCATCTCCGCCTTCATCAAATCGATGCGTGGATCGGATCCGGATGCGGCGGTTTATTACCTGGCCCGGATGCTCTATGCGGGAGAGGATATCAAGTTTATTGCCCGGCGTATCGTTATCTGTGCTTCGGAGGATGTGGGAAATGCGGATCCTATGGCACTCTGCGTGGCCACCAATGCATTTCTGGCCATCGAACGGGTGGGCATGCCGGAGGCGCGGATTATTCTGTCGCAGGCGGCGAGCTATGTGGCATCGGCGCCGAAGTCCAATGCCTGCATCAATGCGGTTGATGCGGCGATGTCGTGCGTGGAACGTACCGGAAACCTGCCGATTCCGCCATATCTGCAGGATGCGCATTATCCGGCGCATGACAAGCTGGGACGCGGCATCGGCTACAAATATCCGCACAATTTTCCGGGACACTGGGTCGAGCAGCAGTACCTGCCGGATGCGGTGAAGGACGAAAAATTCTATATTTACCCGGATGAAAATAATCTGAAGGACCGCTGAAGCATCACCTAGGCACCCGTGAGGCTCGGTCCGGGTGATAAAAACAGTAACAGAGCCGGTGCATTGCACCGGCTCTGTTACTGTATAGAGTAGTAAGGGTTCGATAAAACCTGTTCACCATATTCAGATACCTGTGTGAAAGCATTTGCATCACTCAGATGACTGCATTATAGGGAATTAAGCTGAAAACAGGCTGAAAATTTCCGCCGGTGTTTCGGCTGTCTGGATCACGGCGATTGACAGGATCATCGAAACTGCTTCGCTCCCTCGTCGTACCGGTACCCGACGGCCTCCAGCTTTTCGCTTATCGCGTCCTTCTCCAGTGACAGGTCCTCGCAGAGAGCCTCCAGAGAGTCGTATTCATCCCGCAGCTTCATGTTGACGAAGCTCAGAAGCATGAAGGGATCTGACGGAATATGTGCCATAGCGCGGTCTCCTTTCAATAGAATTGCTTGTTTAATCCTTAACAAAAGGATATACTAGAAGAAAATCTGAACTGCAGATAGGAGTATAGCATATGAAGGATGAGAATTGTATTTTCTGCAAAATTGCCAACGGGGAAATCCCGTCTGTGACCTTATATGAGGATGATGATTTCCGAGTGATCTTTGATTTGAACCCGGCAACAGAGGGACATGCGCTGATTCTGCCGAAGGAGCATTTCGCGGATCTGACCGAGTTGCCGGAGCAGTACGCTTCCAGGGTAATGCCTTTGGCCGGAAAGATCGGAAAGGCCATGAAGGCGGGGCTGGGCGCCCAGGGCTTTAATGTGGTACAGAACAACGGCGAGGCCGCAGGTCAGACCGTCCATCATTTCCATACCCATATCATTCCGCGTTACGGCAAAGAGGAGGAGATGGTGCTCTGGAAGCCGGGAAGCTCAACACAGGAGGGTCTGCAGGCAGTTTGCGCGAAAATCGGAGAGAAGCTTTCATGAGCAGAATTGTATTGACCGGCGGCGGCACGGCGGGACATGTAACCTCTAATCTCGCGCTGTATCCCCGACTCTGCGAGGAGGGCTATGAGGTAAGCTATATCGGCTCCTACAGCGGCATTGAGAAGAAGCTGGCGGAGGAGGCGGGCATCCCCTACTACGGCGTGGATACGGGAAAGTTTCGGCGTTATCGGGACCTCAAGAATCTGACGGATCCCTTTCATGTTCTGCATGGCGTTCTGGAGGCCCGGAAGCTTTTGAAGAAGCTGAATCCCGACATCATTTTCTCAAAGGGCGGCTTTGTGGCGGTACCGGTGGTCTGGGCGGCACATCTGCTGCGTATCCCGGTGGTGAGTCACGAAAGCGATATGACGCCGGGACTGGCCAACAAGCTGACGCTTCCTATGTCCAGCCGGATCTGCTGTAATTTCCCGGAGACAATGAAGCATCTGCCGGAGGGAAAGGCTGTGCTGACCGGTGCGCCTATCCGAAAGGCGCTGCTGGAGGGCTCTCGTGAGGAGGGCCTGAAGATGACCGGCTTTTCCGGCGAAAAGCCGGTGCTTATGATCATCGGCGGCAGTCTTGGCTCCGTGGCCATCAATCAGGCCGTGCGGGCATTGATTCCGAGGCTTCTGCCGCAATTCGACATTATCCATGTGGCGGGCAAGGGAAATCTGGATGAAAATCTGAAGGACACGGCGGGTTACCGGCAATATGAGTATCTGACGGACGGGCTTCGGCATCTCTATGCCCTCGCCGACATTGTCATCTCCCGGGCCGGTGCCAACGTGATCTGCGAGCTCCTGGCGCTGCAGAAGCCCAATATTCTGATTCCGCTGCCGAAGGATGCTTCCCGCGGCGATCAGATCCTGAACGCGGAATCTTTCCGTGCGCAGGGCTTCAGCGTCGTGGTGGATCAGCATGAGATGGAGGCGGACCTTTCTCTTCTCTACAATGCAGTGGAGCAGGTCTATGAGAACCGGGCACAGTATGTCGCGGCTATGAAGCAGGCCAGCGGGAAAAGCGGCGTAGAGGCCGTGCTGGAGGTGCTGGAGAGTGTCCGCACCGGCAGTGCGAAGTAAAAGAACAGGAGCAGAAACAGAATGATTGGAATTATCGGAGCGATGGACGAGGAAATCGCGAAGCTCAAGGAGGATATGACGGAAATGCAGGCGGAGCAGCGCGGCGGTCTCACCTTCCTGAAGGGAAAGCTTCAGGATCATGAGGTGGTTGTGGTGCGCTCCGGCATCGGCAAGGTAAATGCCGGTGCCTGCACCCAGACGCTGATTGACCGCTACAATGTGAATGCTGTCATCAACACGGGCATAGCAGGCTCTCTGGATGCCAGCATTGACATAGGAGACATTGTGCTTTCTGAGGATGCGGTGCAGTACGATGTGGACGCCACCGCCTTCGGCTATGCTTTGGGCGAGATCCCCAGAGTGGGGACACTGGCCTTCCGGGCATCGGAAAAGCTCATCGATCTGGCGGAGGAGGAGAACCGGCATGTAAACCCGGACATTCACACCTTCATCGGCAGAGTCTGCAGTGGCGATGTCTTCGTGTCGGACAACGAGAAGAAGGACTGGATTTCCGACCGTTTCCAAGGAAGCTGCTGTGAGATGGAGGGGGCAGCGATCGCACAGATCGCTTATCAGAATCAGGTGCCCTTCCTGATCATCCGAGCCATTTCCGACAAGGCGGACGGCTCCGCTTCCGTGGACTATCCCACATTTGAAAAGCAGGCCATTTCCCATTGCGTTCGTTTGACAGAAGCACTGGTGGCGCGGCTGTAAGGACCGCAGCGGAAGCGTTCTGCAGGGCGCGGCCGGGCAGGCAGCGTCGAAGACATTAGCACAGGTATCCGGCGGCAGGAAGAGGCCTGCAGCCTGAACTATACAAAAAAGGAGCAAAGGTTATGAGTGAGGTTAAGTTTGACTTAAGCAAGGCAAAGAAGTTTATTTCCGATGAGGAAATCCAGAATTTCAAGGTGCAGACCCTGGCCGCAGAGAAGACTCTGCTGGACGGCAGCGGCGCCGGCAATGATTTCCTGGGCTGGGTAAATCTTCCGGTGGATTATGATAAGGATGAGTTTGCCAGAATCAAGGCGGCTGCAAAACGCATTCAGGAGGATTCCGATGTGCTTCTCGTGATCGGTATCGGCGGCTCCTACCTCGGTGCCCGTGCAGCCAATGAGTTCCTGAACAGCTGCTTCTACAACGAGCTGTCCAAGGAGGAGAGAAAGACACCGGAAATCTACTATGTCGGCAACAGCATTTCCTCAAAGTACATTCATGACCTGACCAAGGTGCTGGAGGGCAAGGACTTCTCCGTAAACATCATTTCCAAGTCCGGTACGACCACAGAGCCTTCTATCGCATTCCGTGTGTTCAAGGAGCTGCTGGAGGAGAAGTACGGCAAGGAGGGCGCTGCAAAGCGTATTTATGCCACTACAGATAAGGCGAAGGGCGCACTGAAGAAGCTGTCCGATGAGCAGGGCTATGAGGAGTTCGTGGTGCCGGATGATGTCGGCGGACGTTTCTCTGTGCTCACTGCAGTGGGCCTTCTTCCGATCGCTGCCAGCGGTGCCGACATTGACGCCCTGATGCAGGGTGCTGCCGATATGCGTGCGCTTTGCCTGGAGCGTCCTTATGAGGAAAATGCTTCCCTCCTCTACGCTGCGGCAAGAAACATCATGCTTCGCAAGAACAAGTCTGTGGAGATCGTGGCAAACTATGAGCCGTCCCTGCACTATGTTTCCGAGTGGTGGAAGCAGCTGATGGGCGAGTCTGAGGGCAAGGACCAGCGCGGCCTGTTCCCGGCTTCTGTGGATCTCACAACAGATCTGCATTCCATGGGTCAGTTTATCCAGGACGGCTCCAGAATCATGTTTGAGACTGTGCTGAATGTGGTGAAGTCTCCGGAGGAGCTGGTGCTGAAGGAAGAGGAAGTGGATACTGACGGCATGAACTATCTTGCCGGAAAGACGGTTGACTTCGTAAACAAGTCCGCTATGACCGGCACCATTCTGGCGCATACCGACGGAAATGTTCCGAACTTCGTTGTGGAGATTCCGGAGCAGAACGCTTACTACCTGGGACAGCTGTTCTACTTCTTTGAGTTTGCCTGCGGCGTATCCGGTTACATCAACGGCGTGAATCCGTTCAACCAGCCGGGCGTAGAGAGCTACAAGAAGAACATGTTCGCACTTCTCGGCAAGCCGGGCTATGAGACCCTCGGCGAGGAGCTGAAGAAGAGACTGTAATCTTTATCGAACGGGCTTCGCGCAAGCTTGGCTTGCGGGTGCCCGTTCGATGGACTCCGTTTAATATGCGGGCTTCGCGCAAGCTTGGCTATCGGGGCGCCCGGTGCAATGTCGCTCATTCGATATTCTGGCTGAGCGCAATAAAGAATGAAGTGAGCCCCCGGGGATTTCCCCGGGGGCTTTTTTGATGAAAACGCCTTCACTGGATTCATCTCGAGCTTGTCGCTCTCGATGAACCTGCTTCGCAGGCAAGTCGTCTTGCTCTGCCGGTTGTAGGATCTTGTTCTGCATGAGCATTCAGAGCAAGCCCGACTTGTCAGATCGTTCGGAGTTTTCCTGATGAAAACGCCTTCACTCTTCAATCACCTCGATCGCCAGATAGTCGAAGGAGATCTGCTCGACGAAGCTGTCCTGATAAAACTGCGTTTTGCTCTTCATTTTAAACTGGTGGATGTTCTGCTCGAGCCAGATGGGATTTTCGAGGTCTAAATAGCTGCAGATTTCGCGGAGCGCCGTGAAAACGTGTTCCGTCCGGGACACGGAATAGTCCTCCTGGCGGGAGACGCAGTCCCGGAGAATCCGTCCATCCTTATAGATTGTGCCGCTCATTCGAAACATGGTTTTGTTCTTCCTCCTGTGCCGTTCGTCACTCGCGAACGATAACATAAAAATCCCATTTTCACAATAATTTGTTCATATTCTGTTAAAAATATAAACCTATACTTTTAAGTAGTGGTAAAATCGTGTATAGAAACATGCAGTGCTCCGGCGACAGCCGGACATGAATATGAGGGATGACAAGATGGGACTGGACATTGCGAATCCGCAGGAATTTCTGGAAGAGGCGCGGCAGGCAGTGGCTGATTACCGGACGGTAAAGGAAGAGCTGACGGCGCAGATCGGAGAAGAGAAGCAGCTGAAGAAATCGTTGGAGCAGGCCCGCAGGGAAATGTCGGAGAAGATCGAGAAAACGATTCGGAGCCGGGAGGAAGAGCTCTGCGAGACCTATGACAAGCAGCTGAGCCAGGTGAACAGCCGCCTGAAGAAGATACAGAATCAGCGGGAAAAGGCGAAAAGTCAGGGTGTCAAGGGAAGAATTGAGCGTGAAACGGAGCCCTACAGAACAGAAAACAAGGAGATGAAGAGGCAAATGCTGGCGGTGCTGGAAAAGGATCATGCGCCGCGCTTCTGTGCGGGCACACTTTTCTTCAGCCTGTATATGCCTCGAAATCTGGGTGAATTCGGAAGGCTGATTCTGGCTTTTCTGCTGCTGTTTGCGGCACTGCCGGCGGGGATATATCATTTTATTCCGCAGCACAGAATGTATATGCTGTGCATCATCTATGTGCTGGATATCCTGATCTTCGGCGGCCTTTATGTGTGGATCGGAAATATGACCACCGGCAGGCACAGGGATACGATTCGGCAGGCACGGGAGATTCGCAGTCAGATTCTTAAGAACCGGCGGAAGATCCGGAGCGTGACGCGGGAGATCCGCAGGGACTCCAATGAGGCCGGCTACAATCTGGAGGAGTTTGACGATGAGATCACGCGGGCACAGCAGGATAGAAATGAAATCATTGCGAAGAAGCAGAGTGCCCAGAATACTTTTGAGACGGTGACGAAGAATATCATTTCTGATGAGATCGAGACGGCAGCACGTCCGGCCATAGATGAGCTGTCTCAGCATCTGTCGGAGGTATCGAGGCATCGGGCAGAGCTGGAAACAGAAGAGAAGGACCGGGCCTTGCAGCTTTCGGAACGCTATGAGCAGTATCTCGGAAAGAAGCATATGAATGAGGCGGATATTGCGAAGCTGTCGGAGCTTCTGCAGAACGGTACCGCGAGCTCGCTGATTGATGCGGTGACGAAGCTGGAGCATCCGGAGAGCTGAACAAAGCCCGGGATTATGCTTGAAAACATTATACTTCTGTGTATAATCATATGCAGGAGGATAATGTTATGAGCGTTTTTGTGGATCGGATTGATGAGCTGGCTGTTCTGAACGAGGAATATGCACGGAAAGAGGCCTCGTTTGTGATCGTATACGGACGTCGGCGTGTGGGAAAGACGGCACTGCTGGCGGAATTTATCAGGGATAAAAAGGCTCTGTATTTTCTTGCTACCGAGGAAGGAATTCTGGAGAATAGAAATGCTTTTCGGCTTGGTGTTGCGGAATTTACACAACAGTCACTGTTGCAGGCAGGGAACCAGTTCTCATGGGAAACGTTGCTTGAGGAAGCGGCACGCATGGGAAATGACGGTGAACGGGCGGTGATTGTTCTGGATGAATTTCAGTATCTCGGAAAGGCAGATAAAGCATTCCCCTCTGTGATTCAGCGAAGCTGGGATATGAAGCTTCGAAATATGAATGTGATGCTGATTCTCTGCGGTTCCCTGATCTCCATGATGGAGGAGCAGACATTGTCCTACGGAAGCCCGTTATATGGGCGGCGAACGGCGCAGCTCAAGCTGCAGCAGGTGCCGTTTCGCTATTATCGTGATTTCTTTGCTTCGGATGCAAATGTCAGCGGGCGCCGGTTAATCGAGTACTATTCGGTTACCGGGGGTGTGCCGAGGTACATAGAGTTGTTCTCGTCCTGTAAGACGGTGTATGACGCCATTGATCGAAATGTTCTTCGGCGGGACAGCTTCTTATATGAAGAGCCGCGCTTTCTGCTTCAGAATGAGGTGCAGGAGGTGGGAACTTATTTTTCGGTGATCAAGGCAATTGCGGCCGGAAACCGCAGACTCGGTCAGATCGGTGCGATTCTGGAAACGAAGGTGACCAACCTGACACGGCCTCTGAAAACGTTGGTGGATCTTGATATTTTGGAACGGGAGGTGCCGGTTACTGAGGAAAAGCCGGAAACCTGCAAGTTGGGGCATTACAGGATCAAAGATAATTTTCTGGCCTTCTGGTTTCGGTTTGTTTTTCCTTATCAGAGCTTTATTGAAAGCGGACATTCGGAGATTGTGTCGCGGCGTATCCGGGATGATCTGATCAGAAATCATACATCCTTTGTGTACGAAGACATTTGTCAGGAAGCCATATGGGATATGATCAGTCGTGGATCATTTCCTGCGCTTTACAATCGTGTGGGGCGCTGGTGGGGAAACCGGGATGTGGAAATAGACATTGTCGCACTGGATACCCTGGGCGGCAGGGATATTCTGTTCGGCGAATGCAAGCTGTATGAGACGGAACCGGTAGGGCTGGAGGTTTTGAACGCTCTGCAGAAGAAGGCGGTTTCCGTGAATTGGGGCGGAGCTGACCGAAGAGAGACCTATGTATTGTTTTCGGAAAGCGGATTCACGGAGGAACTGACAGAAGCGGCAGCAAAGCAGGAAAATGTAAGGTTGCTGTCGTGTCTTGAAGGGTAAAAATGAGCTGCGAAAAAAATTCAAAAAAGTTGTTGACAGAAATGCGATGATTTAGTATCATAACGGAGTCGCCAAGAGAGAGCGGCGCGAAAAGTGGAAATCACCGCTCGCGGGTGTAGTTCAACGGTAGAATGTCAGCCTTCCAAGCTGAACACGTGGGTTCGATTCCCATCACCCGCT
>CAZJQX010000079.1:0-9326 GCA_964548305.1 uncultured Lachnospiraceae bacterium | reverse complement strand
ATCAAAGCATTAGGAGAAAAATAAAAATATGATGAGCAATCGAGAAATACGGCAATTTGCCTGGCGACAGCTGAAGGGAAACTGGGGTGCTGCCATTGGGGCCTCACTGCTTTCTACAGTTTGCCTTATGGGTCTGGTGGTTCTGATGGCGGGCGGCTATATGCTGGCTTTTTTGGGCGGTGCGCTGGCAATATACCGCACCACAGCTGCGGCGGATTATCGTTTTGTTCTGCCTGTGGTCGGCATCATCATGGCTGCGCTGCTGTTTCTGCTGATTTACCTTGCGGCAGGATTTTCCCTGGGGGCGCTGCGGCTCAATCTGCGCATCGCTCGGGGCGAGAAGGTGCGGGCCGCAAGCATTTTTGCCGGCTTTACGGATTTTCTGCAGCTCCGACATTTTATCTGTGTTTACATTTTGCTGAACCTGAGCTCTCTGGCGCTGAACATCCCCGTCAGCATTGTTTCTGCGATTTATGGCAGTGACAGCGGCAATGCGCATATCGTGAGCCTGGTTTGCAATACACTGGCTGTTGTCTATGCCCTCTTTATGTCTATGGCGGCCTTGGCTGCGGCGGAAGATCGAAATCGCGGCGCCATCAGGTCTGTACAGGTATCCTGGCATCTGATGCGCTGCCGGAAGCTGCGGCTTGTGGGCCTTTTTCTTTCCTTTGCTCCCTGGCTGCTGTTTTCTATGGCAAGCTTCGGCATAGGCTATCTCGTCACCATTCCCTACATTTCTGTGGCTCAGGCGATCTTTTTCCTGAGCGCCTACAGCGAGGATTATCTGGCGACGGCGCAGGAGATGGATTTTCGTGAGGTGCCCGAGGATAATGTCGGCGGTGCTGATGTCGGAGCAGGGGCTGTAGAGGAAGCTGCGCCGGAGACATTGGCTCAGGAAAACGTCAGCAATATCACAGAATCTGGGGAAAGCATCCAAATGGAGACAAAGCAGGATTCGGATTTGGGAACGATTGCTTCGGCAAACGCGGATCGTACTTCGACGGAAAATACGGATTCTGCTCGCCGAAGCTTTGAAGAAGTATATCGGGAAGTGGTGTTGAACGGCAGGAATGCAGAAACGGAAAACAGTGAGAAGGGAGAGGGATTATGAAGTGCCCTTACTGCAATGCAGATGATACCCGGGTGATTGAATCACGCCCGGCAGATGAGAATACCGCCATTCGGCGGCGGCGGCAGTGCGAGAACTGCGGCAGACGATTTACTACCTATGAGAAGCTGGAAACTATGCCGCTGATGGTGATCAAAAAGGACTGCAGTCGCGCACCTTACGACCGCAGCAAGATCGAGGCGGGAATTGTGCGCTCCTGTCATAAACGTCCTGTGTCGACGACGCAGATCAAGGAAATTGTGGATGAAATCGAGAACAGTCTCTTTGCCAGCGGCGCCAGAGAAATTCCCTCTCAGCGGATCGGGGAACTGGTGATGGAAAAGCTGGAGAAGCTGGATCAGGTGGCTTATGTGCGTTTTGCATCGGTTTATCGGGAGTTCAAGGATGTGGACAGCTTTGCGGAGGAAATTCAGAAGCTGATGGCCCATAATGACCGGAAGGGAGATGCGGGTGTTTGAAAAATTTTATCCGGATGAGACGACGGACGCAGTGAACACCGTTGATTTTCGTGCCCTGATGTCCCGCGGCTTCCGCGGTGTGGCCTTCGATATCGACAATACATTGGTGGAGCATGACATGCCGGCAACAGAGGACTCTGCCCGGCTTTTTCGGAGAATTCATGAGGCGGGACTGCGTATTTGCCTGCTTTCCAACAATCATGAACCGCGTGTTAAGGCATTCGCGGAGGCTGCCGGCGCAGATGCTTATATTTTTGATGCCCATAAACCGAATGCGGAGGGATATCTGCGGGCGGCAGAGCTGCTGCGGGTGAAACGGGAGGAGTTGATCTTCTTTGGAGACCAGCTGTTCACGGATATCTGGGGCGCTAAAAATGCAGGCGTTCACTCTGTGCTGGTGAAGCCTGTGGGCCCTGAAAAATATTTCCACATTGTGCTGAAGCGGTGGCTGGAAAAGCCGGTTCTGCTCTGCTACCGGATGCATAATCATTGAACAAAGCCTTCTTTATGAAGATGACGAGAGGACAACAAGTATGACCAAAATCTGTGTGCCTATTACGGGGCATTATGAGGCGGAAATCAAATTTCAGGCGGAGCAGATTCGCCATGCGGAGAGTTATCCGGAGGTGTCGGTGATTGAATTCCGCTATGATCTGGCCGGCGCGGTACAGGAGGAGGCGTTGGAAAATCTGCTCCGGCGGCTTCAGGACTGCTTTCGGGAACGTACAATTCTGTTTACGATCCGCACGGATATTCAGGGCGGCTGTTTCCACTATGATCCGGAAAAGTATCTTGCTGTCAATGAAAGAGCGATTCGGAGCGGCGCCATCGGCATGCTGGACATTGAGGGAGCCCGGGAAGGCTATGAGACCGGTAAGCCCAGTCCGGAAGATGAGAAAATCACCGGAAAGCTGACGGCTCTGTGCCGGGAGTATGGCGTGAAGTCTGTGCTGTCCTATCATGATTTTTCCGGGACACCGTCTCTGCTGGGCATTCTGGATATTTTCCGTACGCTGCGGGGGCAAGGCGGCGATGTGCTGAAGGCGGCATTTATGCCGGAAACAGAAGAGGATGTGCTGAATGTAATGCTGGCAACCCGCATGTTCCGGACGGAGGACGCGGATATGCACGAATACATTTCCATGTCCATGGGAAAGCTGGGGCAGCTGAGCCGGGTGGCCGGTGCGCTTTCCGGCGCTGATTATACCTTTGCTGCTGTGACGCAGGCTTCGGCGCCGGGCCAGATGGAGGCCGGCGATGCGGCTCTGGTGATGCGGAAAATTTTTGATTGAGAGTGCGGATAAAACGAAAAATCCACAGCGAATAATATGCCCCCGATGGTTTTCCGTCGGGGGCTTTGCGCGCACGGTGCAAGCTTGAGATTTTTTTGCGGCAATGTTAAAATATAGGCTAATGTTATTGAACGTATTACAAAAATCAATCCTAAAGAGGGGACAGCTGCTATGACCAGTCGTGAATTGCTGTACGTGAAAACTGTTGCAGATGAAAAAAATATTTCGAAGGCGGCGAAGAAGCTTTTTGTGGCACAGCCGTCATTGTCCCAGTCGATTTCCCGCATAGAAGATACCATCGGGGTGAAGCTTTTTGTCAGAGGCTCCAACGGTCTGCACTTGACCTATGCCGGGGAACGCTACTATCAGATGGCTTGCCAGATTCTGAAGATTTACGACAATTTTGAAGCGGAAATCACGGACATCAATGATCTGCGGGTGGGAAGGATCTACTTCGGCATCACGAATCATCTGGGAGCTATTGTGCTGCCGCATATTCTGCCGGAGTTTCAGCGGCTTTGCCCGAACATCACCTGGGATGTTTTTGAAGGCTCTACGGAGCCGCAGGAGGCCCGTCTTGTGAGCGGCGATCTGGATTTTTCCATCATGCATGCGCCGGCGGAGGACAATGAGGCAAATCCGTCCCTGAACTATGAAATTTTGACGGATCATCCCTTTGTTATTGCCATGTCGAAAGATAATCCGTTGGTGAAACAGGCGGTATCTGAGGAAGGCTATGATTATCCTGTGCTGGACGTGGAACTGCTGCGGGACGAGCCGCTGCTGACACTTTTTAAGGAGCAGCGAATTCGCCATGTGACGGATGCGGTGCTGAAGAAGGCGGGCATTAATCCGAAGATTCGTCTGCAGACCCGCAACTATATGACCACGGAACGCCTGGCGGCGCTGAACATGGGCTATACAATGCTGCCCAGCGACTATGTGAACCAGAACCGCTTCCAAAACCCGCCGGTTTATCTTTCTATAGATAAAAAGTACAACGCTTTCTGGAGTCTTTGCATCGCTACGCTGAAGGATGCCTATTTGTCCAAAGCAGATCAGTGCCTGCTGGATATTCTTCGAAAGCGGGCCTGTGAGGTCTGATCTGCCCGGCTTGCTGCATAGGATAATGCCTTCGGGCCTGAACAAAGGGAGAAGCACATGAGAAAATATGACGCAATTTTATTGGATCTGGACGGCACCATCATGGATTCCGGTCCGGGAATTATGAAGTCCGCCCAGTATGCGCTGGATCATTTCGGCTTTTCAGATGAGCCGGAGGAAACCTTGCGGCGCTTTGTGGGCCCCTCTCTGGTGGATTCCTTTATGGGAATCTACGGATTGAGCGAGGCGGAAGCAAAAAAGGCCACGGAATATTACCGGGAGGTATACCCTGTCAGCGGCATTTTCGATGCGGAGGTATACGAAGGCATGCGGGAGACTCTGGAACGGCTTGCGGATTCCGGGAGAAAGCTTCTGCTGGTGACGTCGAAGCCTCATGTTTTCGCGGAACGGATCCTTGAACACTTTGGTTTGGCGCAGCTCTTTTCTTATCAGACAGGCCCTGAGCTGGATGATCATAATTCGGAAAAATCCCGCCTGATCGACAAGGCGGTGCGGGAAATGAAGCTGGACAAGGCGCATGTACTGATGGTGGGAGACCGCCATTTTGATATTGGCGGCGCGAAGAAGAGCGGCGTGGATTCGCTGGGTGTGACCTATGGCTACGGCAGTTTGGAAGAACTTCGGGATGCCGGAGCCGACTACATTGCCCACAGCCCGGCTGAAATACTGAAGTACGCTGAATTATAAGACGCAAAATAGGTTGAACCTATGTGGATTATAATTCATTATGTATTTTACTATGTGCAAAAAAAACATTATCATCATATTACACCAAATTAAAGCATGAATTTGAGATTCTCTAGGGTATAATCACCAGTAGAGGCTGAGGGAGGGGAACTTCCTCGTGGGTAATCACTTTAGGAATGTGAGGCGCTGTCCTGCGGCTCACCGACAAGGAGGGATACTATGGAAATTAAGAAACCTGCTGTTGCGGGCACGATGGAATCCAGTGACTGCCAGGTTACTGTAGAGCCGGGAGACGGAAAAATCGAGTTCTCTCTGGAAAGCGCAGTAGCACACCAGTTCGGAAACCAGATTCGTAAGGTTACATTGGAGACACTCAAGAATCTGGGCGTTGACAATGTGAAGATTTCAATTGTTGACAAGGGTGCCCTTGACTGCACAATCAAGGCGCGTATCGAGGGCGCGGTTTACCGCTCTGTAGACCAGTACACTAACTTACCGTGGGGAGGTGCAATCAGATGATTGAGAATCCTAATAAGAAGAGACTGAGAAGATCTATGATGTTCCTGAATGCACAGAAGCCTTCACTCATCAAGGATCCGTATATTTACAAAGTAGACTCCCTGATGCTGGATCTGGAGGATGCTGTTGCTGTGACTGCAAAGGATACAGCGAGATTTTCTCTGTATCATGCACTGACCACCATCGACTACAGAGGTGCTGAGCGCGTCGTTCGTATCAATGGTCTGGATACTGATCTCTGGGAAGAGGATATCCGCTGCTGCGTAGCCGGCGGTGCTGATGTTATCCGTATCCCGAAGACAGAGACTGCAGATATGGTTCGCGCTGTAGAAGAGAAGGTTGTTGCTGCTGAGGAAGAGTTCAACAGAGAGCCGGGTTCTACACTGATCATGTCCGCCCTGGAGTCCGCAAAGGGCGTTATGCATGCATATGAGGTGTGTACCTCTTCTGACCGTATGATCGGTGTCGCACTTTCCGGCGGTGATTATACCAAGGATCTGCAGACCAAGATCACAGGAACCGGCGTCGAGCTGATGGGCGCCCGTCAGCAGATGGTGATTGCTGCCCGCGCAGCCGGCGTACAGTGCTTCGATACTGTATGGACCGACCTTGATAATATGGAGGGCTTCAAGAAGGACGTTGAGACCATTCATATGATGGGCTTCGACGGAAAGTCCTGCATCAATCCCCGCCAGATCGACATTGTACACAAGATCTTTACCCCGTCTGAGAAGGAAATCATCTTCGCTGAGAAGGTAATCAAGGAAATTGATGACAAGAAGGCAAAGGGCATCGGCGTATTCACCGTTGACGGAAAGATGATCGATATCGCTTTCTATGATGGTGCTAAGAGAAACATCATGCTTGCCAAGGCAGCCGGCATTTACAAGGGGGATCTGTAATTATGATTAATGCAGTTGGTAGAGACATACCTGAAGAGATCTTAAAGGCAACCGGAAAGGATATCTTCCGGGGAACCCATTATCACGATGGAGATGAGTACAATACCGCTTCCCACAAGGTGAAGTGCGTGATCAACTCCAACGGCTCCAAGCTTGTGGATTCTATCCATGATGTGCTGGTGAAGTGCGGCATTAAGGATGGCATGACACTCGGCTTCCACCATCATTTCCGTAATGGTGATAAGGTGCTGAATATGGTTATTGAGGAGTGCCACAAGATGGGCATCAAGGATCTGACCATTGCGGCATCCTCCATGGGTTCACAGAACGATCCCATCGTTCCTTACATTGAGGACGGCACCATCACAAACATTCAGTCCTCCGGTGTGCGCGGCGGCATTGGAAAGGCTATCTCTGAGGGTAAGCTGAAGGGTCTTGCCATCATGAGATCTCACGGCGCACGTGTAAGAGCCATTGAGACCGGCGAGACGCATATCGATATCGCTTTCATTGGCGCGCCGACAGCAGATGAGTACGGCAACCTGGGCGCTAATGGCGGTAAGGCTGACTGTGGCGTGCTTTCCTACTCAGCAGTAGATGCACAGTATGCAGACAGAGTGGTAGCTATCACAGACTGCCTCGTTCCGTTCCCGAACCTTCCGGCACAGATTACACAGACCTACGTAGATTATGTAGTGGTTGTGGATGAGATCGGTGATCCGGCGAAGATTGCGACCGGTGCTGCAAAGCCGACAAAGGATCAGAGAAAGCTCCTGATGGCGCAGTACTGCACAGATTTCGTAACCAGCACACCGTACTTCAAGGAGGGCTTCTCCTATCAGACCGGTGTCGGCGGCGCTTCCATCGCTTCCACCATTTCCCTGATGGAGGTTATGAAGGAAAAGAACATTCACATGAGCTTCGGTGTCGGCGGTCTGACAAAGCCGATGTGTGATCTGCTGGATCAGGGCTTGGCTAAGTGCCTTGTGGACACACAGGACTTCGATCAGGATGCTATTGCGAATGTTACATCCAACCCGAATCATTACTACATCACAGCCGGCGAGTATGCAGATCCGTTCAACAAGGGTGCATATGTCAACAAGCTTGACTTCGTTATTCTGGCTTCTCTTGAAGTGGATACACACTTCAACTGCAACGTGGTGGTTGGCTCTGATGGCTATATCACCGGTGCGCAGGGCGGACATCCGGATACTGCTGCAGGCGCAAAGTGTACTATTGTTATCGCGCCGATCATGCAGGGCAGAATCCCGACTATCTGCACAGATTGTACAACCGTTACCACCCCGGGCGAGGATGTGGACGTTGTTGTGACCGATTACGGTATTGCCATTAACCCGAAGAGACAGGACCTTATTGAGGCAACCAAGAATTCCGGACTTCCCTTCAAGACTATTGAAGAACTCCGTGATATCGCTTATTCTATTACAGGCGAGCCGGAGAAGGTACAGTTCGGTGACCGTGTAGTGGGTATCATTGAGGCCCGTGACGGTTCTATCATGGATGTGGTACGTGAGATCAAGCCCTTTGAGTTTAAGGATTGATTTATAGCAGCAGAGTGAATCAGGAGGCGCTTTGATGCCTCGTGAGCGTAGCTTTTGCCTCCCGGTGGGTCCCCGGCAGCTTGTCTGCCGGCGGTCTGCCGGGATTTTTGTATATGGAGAAATGAGATGAACGCTGCAGAATGGAAAAACTATATTGGAAACGCGATTCGGGAGGCTCTGATGGGAGAGGTGAGAACCTCGCCGAAACCGGGGCTGGTGGATCAGATCGACTGCGGCGCGCATACGGATATGGATCTGCATACCTTCGAGCGAAGCACGGAGGCCATTGCACCGTATCTGACTGACATGTTTATGGCCGGCTTTGCGCCGGAAGCAGAGACGGCTGCGCTGGAAATTGAGGAACTGGAGACGGGCGAGGATTCAGACGCCGCAGATGCCGTTGGGACTGAAGGGTCTGAGACGGAAGAAGAGCGGCTGTTTCAAAAAATACGGCATATCGGCGTGGAAGCTGAGAAGGCCATGTTTGCCGCTACAGAGGGAGTGAATACGCATAAAGGCATGCTGTTTACCATGGGCATCGTTTTGGCGGCGGCGGGCCTGCATTTCCGCAGAGAGTACAGTGAGGAAGCATTTGCAGCTGTGACCGAGGAAATGCTGGGGCGCGTGCGGTTTGGACTTTCCGCAAGAGATGGGGAAGAAGCACAAACCGGTCCCTTTGCGCAGGAGGTGCTGTGGCTGTGCCGGGATATGTGCAGCAGAAGTATTGGCAGGGAATTCCTGGACATGGAGAAGCGCGAGCCGGTGACCCACGGGGAAAGGCTGTTCCGGGAATGCGGCGAGCGTGGGATCCGCGGGCAGGCAGAACAGGGCTTTCCTATTCTTAGAGAGGCTGCATTTCCGGAGATGGAGAAGTACCGGGCGCCGCTTCCGGAGCTTCGGGGCGGTATTCGCATGCACCGGCTGCTTTGGAGGGAAATGTCTTCGGCAGAGAATCCCTGGGAGAGCGAGACTTATCTCAATGCGGTGAATCTGCAGGTGCTTCTTCGGACAATGTCGGAGCTGAATGACACAAATGTGGTGACGCGGAGCTCCTATGCGGAAATGAAGGAGCTGCAGGCGGAAAGCCGGCGGATCCTGGGGCTTGGCGGCGGCTTTACAGAACAGGGCATGGAAGCGCTCCTGGCGCTGAACCAGAAGTGCATACAGCGAAATATCAGTCCGGGCGGCGCTGCGGATATTCTGGCAGTAAGCATTCTTCTATGGCGGCTGCAGGAGCTTAGCCTGACATTGCTGACTGTTTGAGTGCCGCAATGCCACATTTCCTTGCTGCGCCGATGCGGTTTCACATCTTAGCATTTGCTTTGGCGCTGCAGAGCAGGCGAGAAAAATTTTCAAAAACTGCTTGACGGGAAGGGATTGATTTGGTATTATTTTCAAGTCGCTTCGAGAGAGGCGACTGAAAAGTGAAAATGCAGAGGTATCGAAGTGGTCATAACGAGGCGGTCTTGAAAACCGTTTGTCCGCAAGGGCGCGTGGGTTCGAACCCCACCCTCTGCGCTTGAATCGAATAAGATTCAAAAAAGTGCTTGACAAAAACGAAACGGCTTGATATCCTATACAAGCTGTCGCGAAAGACAAGCGAAAAGAACCTTGAAAATCAAAGATCGAATAATACACAGACCCTGAAG
>CAZJQX010000078.1:0-9416 GCA_964548305.1 uncultured Lachnospiraceae bacterium | reverse complement strand
TTTGTTTCTGCTTATGCCTTATTCGAAATCCAGCTGCCTCCCCAGATCCATCGTGACATCCCCCTTTCGGAACTTCCGTATTGGATAATAGCACAATTTATTTACGGATCCTTTCACAAAGGATTTAGGTCACCATGAACAGTAACAACTGCCCGGCTCTGTTTTCTTCTGCATCAGCTTTATCTGATTTTTTTGCGGATTCCGCATTTTTTTCACGGAGTAGCATACTGCAGAATTGCAAATTAATCAAGCAAGCCCGCATAGCTCCTGCAGGCTGTAGATCCTACTTTAACAGATAGGCTGATGGGACTTACTTAATCCGCTCCCCCATCCCCGCAAACACACGGTAGACCTCGTCCGCTTCTGCAGCGATGCGGCAGGCCACGCGGCCGTTGCTGTCCCGGTACATCCGGACTTCCCGCGAAAGCGGCACGATGCCGCAGCCCATTTCCTCTATGATAATGACGGCGCTTCCGCTTTTCTGTCGGAGCGCCGTCATTGTTTTTTCTGCTTCTTCCACAGGATCCTGTCCCGCCGCAAGCTGCTGCTTCACCCGAAGCTGATAGTCATCCAGCAGCTCCGCCTCAGGGAAATGTCTTTTCGCGAAGTCAGTCTTCCCCTGGGACCTTCCCCCTGTCAGCATAATAATTTTCATTTCGCTTTGTCTCCCGTTATTTTCCATCGCAGTTTATGCCGCATCACATGCAGCACTCCGATTTTCAGTGATACCAGGTCATTGTGAGCTTCCCCATCACCAGCACCCACAGCATCACAAGCTCCGCGAGGCTTAAAAAATACCCGGCAAGGTCCCCGGTCGTACCGCCGAAGACATTGGACGACATCCGGTAGTAATACAGAAAGCACAGAAGCCCGGCGAGAAGCATCAAGACGCCATAGACAGGCGACAGCCATACGAGAAGGACAGCACAGAGCAGAAGCTCCGCCAGAAGTCCCCACAGTACCCGCCGGTTCTGGGTTTTCGCGAAAGCCTGCAGCGTACCGGTTTCCTTGGCCTTCGGAAAGGTGACCACGGAAATGCCTGAAAGAATGCGGCTCAGGCAAAAGCTCAGCGCAAAAGCAGGCAGAAGCTCCCGCTTCAACTCCGACGCACCGCCAAAGAAAAGCAGGAGGTATAGCGCGCCGTAGATCAGGGCAAACGCGCCGATGTGTGGGTCCTTCAGGATTTCCAGCTTTTCCTCCCGGCTTTTGTAGGAGCGCTTGGCATCGATGGTGTCAATGAAGCCGTCCAGATGGATGCCGCCGGAAATGAGGACCGGCAGCGCCGTCACAGCAGCTGCCCGCAGGCCTTCTCCCGCGCCCAGCACAGACAGGCCCCAAAAGCACAAAAGCGCCGCGCCGCCGATCACCAGTCCCACACACGGAAAGAAAAGCATGGCATAGCGCATGCTTTTCTCTGTCCATTTGATCTGTGGCATTGGTAATCTTGAATACATGGAAAAGGCAACGATTAAGGATGCCAACATATCTCTGCTCCTTTTTTCTCTTCCATTCTGCCGATCAGATTGTCTTCTCTGCAGATTTCTTTTTAACGCTTCCATAGTCGCGTTTCTCGCCCCGATGCTTCTCCGGCATCTCGATACGATCCAGCTTTTCCTCCAGCTTCCGGAAGTTGATTCCCTTCTTGCCTGCCTTCTTCATTTCGGCAAGATTGCCCCGCAGCTCATCCCGGCGATTCTCAATCTTCCGCAGCTCCTTCTCAATGCGATTTCGCGGTTCCTTTACCTTCTTCAGCTCCTTCAGAGTCAAATCATCACTGGTCTGCACCACCGCAGCTTTACGACACAGCTCCTGAAAATCCCTATAAACCTTACAGCAATGCTTCAGGATTTTACGGGTTTGTACGGCTCTCTTATAACGCTTTCCGCTTTCACCAAAATGACGAGACAAGAAGCTGCCTGCCTTTCTCTTACGAATGTAAGCAGTCGTCACATTATAAGCATCCACAATATCTTTATACTGATCCTTGATGTCTGCCTTTTTGTTATCTGCCTTTTTTCCGGTCCGCAGCGTTTTCACAAGAGATGTCAGCGTCCGCTTCATATTAAGGAATTCTCTGGAGCGCTCTGCCTTAAGCTCAGTATGTCTGTCCATGGACGCTTTTTTTGCCTTAATGCTTTTTGCACTGGATTTAAAAAGCTCGTTGACTTCCTTTCTATTCTCGTACACCACCTTCTGTCTATCGTAAGCGCTATTTTTAATGTTCTCCTCTTCCTCTTTGCTGATTCCGGTTTCGCGGCGGTACGTAGCAATATTCTTCTGCTCCTCGTCAAACTTCTTCTTCAGCGGGGCGGCCTGCCGCACCATATCGTCAATGGTATTCTCCAGTCTCTGCTCTTCCTCTGATAACGGCTCCTCACGCATAGCCGATTCCTCGGCCTTCATGTGCTGCTTCTGCAGACAGGTCCGCATATACGGACTCAGCAAATCCGACTCGAACAAAAGACCTACATTGGCTTCCTTTCGATTGTCAATCACCGCCTGGCAAACATCCGTCAGCGGATGCTTATCCAGCTTCTGCTCTCTCGCCAGAAGCGCCTCAACTGTCCGCAGCTCCGTCTTCTGCAGGCTGCCGTCATCCAGCGGGTTTTCTGCATTTTTCAGACGATTTTTACGGAAAGCCTCTGTTGTGATCGCGTTATATAGCTCCTGGCACTCCACTGCCTTCCGGAAGCCTTCTTCATCCAGTCCGGCACCAGACTCCAGCAGTGCTGACAGCATCTTGTACTGCAGCATTTTGTGAACCGAAGTCATCTCCTGTTCACTCTGCATCTTATCGATCAGCTTGTCATAATCCGCCTGTTCCTCCGGACTCAGCTTATTTGCCGCGGCATCCTTCTGAAGGTCAATCAGATCATCCACAAACTGATTGAGTCCGATGGGTGCTTCATTGTTAATGCCGTCGAGACGAAGATCGTAATCATCCGCAAAATCATTCATCGCCTCAACACGCATGGCATCGTAGCTCTGCAGCAGTTTTCCAGCCTTGGTTTTCGGCTCTTCTGCATTCACTTCCAGGTCGAAACCCGCCTCTGAATCTACACTTACATCCAAGCTCACATCTAGATTTTCATTTTCGTTTACGTTCTTCTCATTTGCTTTGTTCTCGGGCTTCGGCATATCCGTTCCTCCTTTATATATTTGATTTAATTGTTATTTACTGTTTCCTTTGTTTTATGTCTGCATACTAACATGCCCATGGACACAAAAGAGACACAGCAGGCACTGTGTCTCCGAAAAAAATTCATCTTTTACTTTGTGCCGAAGATCCGGTCTCCCGCATCGCCGAGGCCCGGGCAGATATAGGCATTTTCATTGAGACAGCGATCCAGATTTCCCACGTAGATCTGCACATCCGGATGCACCATGCTCAGCTTCCGTACGCCCTCCGGTGCGGCAATGATGCAGACGAACTTGATCTTTTTGCCGCCGTGGGCCTTGATCTGGGAAATGGCATCCACCGCAGAGCCGCCGGTGGCCAGCATGGGATCACAAACCACAATGGTGCGCTCATCGATGGGGCTCGGGAGCTTGCAGAAGTACTCCACCGGCTCATGAGTTTCCTCGTTCCGGTACATGCCGATATGTCCAATCTTTGCGGTCGGCACCAGCGCCGTCAGTCCGGAAACCATGCCGAGGCCTGCACGAAGGATGGGCACAATGGCGAGCTTCCGGCCCGCGATCACCTTGGTCTCCGCCTTCTCGATGGGGGTCTCCACCTCCACATCCTTCATGGGCAGGTCGCTGAGGGCCACAAAGCCCATGAGCATTGCGATTTCCTCCACCAGCTTCCGGAATTCATTGGTTCCCGTGTTCTTGTCCCGCAGAATCGAGATCTTATGCGTGATCAGCGGATGCTCCAGAATATGTACATTTTCTGTAAACTTCTCCATGTTTCCCCTTTCCGGCTTACTCTGCCTTTGTGATAATGTTTTCCGCACTCTTATAAATAGAATTCGCCGGTACACAGCCCCGCACCGAGCTCAGCGGGTAAATGTTGCTGTTCCGACCGACGCAGACCCCCGGATTCAGTACCGAACCGCAGCCGACCTCCACATGGTCCGACAGCATGGCACCGAACTTCTTGAGTCCCGTAGGAATATCTCCGTCCGCCGCATGCACAACCACCAGCTTCTTATCGGACTTCACATTGGAGGTCAGGGAAGCCGCGCCCATATGGGACTTATAGCCCAGAATGGAATCTCCCACATAGTTGTAGTGCGGCACCTGTACGCCATCGAAAATGATGACGTTCTTCAGCTCGCAGGAATTGCCGATGACACAGCCCTTTCCCACAATGATATTTCCCCGGAGGAAGGCACTGTGCCGCACCTCGGTCTCCGGTCCGATGATGATGTACTCCGCAAAATAAGCCGAAGGCAGCACCTTTGCGGTCTTATGAATCCAGACATACGGCTGAACCTCCGTGTACTCCGCCGGATCCAGTGTCGGCCCGTAGGCCGCAATGAAATCATGAATCCGCGGCAGCGCCTCCCAGGGATATTCCGCATCGGCAAAGCATTCCTTCGCCACAGTATACTGCAAGTCGTACATGTTCTTGATCTTCAGTTCTTCCTTTGTCATCTTCCTGCCTTTCCTTTATGCTCTCGCGTTCTTTATGGCCTCCGTGCGGCGACGCACGAAGGTATTCAGCTTGTCCATATATTCCTGCTCGGTGATCTTTCCCTCTGCCACATAAGACAGTCCCTTCTCCCAGGAGGCCGTCAGCTCCGGATTGAGCAGCTGCCGCACCGAGGCCTGCACCACCTGGGTAATGAGCTCGCCCAGCTCCGTGGGCGTCAGCACCTGGGTCTTCTTGTTCAGGGAAATGTAGCCGATGCGCTGCAGCTTAGTGAGGATCCCCGCCCGGGTGGCGGAGGTGCCGATGCCGGAGCCCTTGATCTGGGCCCGCAGCTCCTCATCCTCAATGAGATTTCCCGCATTTTCCATGGCGAGAATCATTGTACCACTGGTGTAGCGCTTCGGCGGCGAGGTCTCTCCCTCCTTGATGTTCAGGGCCCGCAGCTGAAGCTTCTGTCCCTTCCGAAGCCTGAGAAGCATCTCGCTGTTGTCCGGATTCTCTGAACCGCCTTCATTATCCTTCTCCTCCTGTTCACCTCTGGGTGTCCTCGCCACGCGAAGATAGCCCGGCTCCTTCAGGGCACGGGTGCCGGTCTGAAAGCATTCATCACAGCACAGGAGCTGAATGGCCAGCTTCTCATAGATGGCCGGCGGATAGAAGATCGACAGAAAGCGCCGCACAATGAGCTCATAGACGCTCTGGCTCAGGGGCTTCAGCCGGGACAGCTCCCGAAGTCCGTCCCCCGTGGGAATGATGGCGTAGTGGTCCGTGATCTGCTTATCATCCGTATACCGTGTCTGCCCGATTTTCTCGACACCGCCCTTCTGCAGAAGCTCCGCCGCAAAGGCAGCGCAGGGGCCATAGCCGCGCAAACCGTTCAGGTTCTTTCCAATTTCCTTTGCCACTGCCGAGGACAGCACACGGGCATCCGTTCTCGGATAGGTGGTGAGTCGCTTCTCGTAGAGCTCCTGGGCGATGCTCAGGGTCTCATCCGGGTTCAGCTTAAACAGCCGGGAGCAGTCGTTCTGCAGCTCCGCAAGATTATAGAGGAGCGGCGGTTTCTTTGTTTCCTTCTTCCGTTCAAGGGACTGCACCACCGCCTCCCGGGGCAGCGGCTGAAAGGTCGCGGCAAAGCGCTCCGCCTGCTCCCGCTTCAGGAAGCCGCTGTTTTTGTAGAGCTCTGCCGGTGCATAGTGGGGCGAGTCCTCCCGTCCCCGGAACTCCGCCGTCAGTATGGCCGCGGTCGGGGCCATCGGGCCGCCGACATTATCCTCTGCATTCGCAGCGGGCAGCTGGAAGTCACCGAGAAGCTTATAAAAGCTGGTTTTCTGAAAGTTCCGGATCTCCAGCTCCCGGCGGACGATCATGCCCAGCACGCAGGTCATCACCCGGCCCACAGCAATGACGGTATTCTTCTCCCGATTCAGACGCTGGGAAACAGCGCGGCCGTAGCGGAGGGTCAGCGCCCGGGAGAAATTGATGCCCATGAGGTAATCCTCCTTCGCCCGGGAAAAGGCGGCAGCAGCCAGATTGTCATAGCTTTCCTCCGGCTTCGCATCCCGGATTCCGCGAAGAATTTCCTCCTTCGTCTGGGAATCGATCCAGACTCGGCGCTTTTCCTTGGGCCCCACCTCAGCCATCATGTCCACCAGACGGTAAATGTATTCTCCCTCGCGTCCGGAGTCAGTGCAGACATAGATGCGTTCCACATCGTCCCGCTTCAGAAGTCCCGAAACGATATTGAACTGCTTCTGTACATCCGGGATAACTTCATATCGATAGGTTTCCGGAATGAAGGGCAGCGATTCCATCCGCCAGCGCCGCAGATTTTCATCATATTTTTCGGGATAGGACATCGTCACCAGGTGACCCACGCACCAGGTGATGATATAACGCTCCGATTCCAGATATCCGTCCTGTCTCCTGCCCTGCATCTCCAGGGCCTCTGCAAACTGCCGCGCCACCGAGGGCTTCTCTGCAATAAATAATTCCTTCACACCTTCTCCATTATCGTCTTATGCGCTCACGCCAAGGTGAAGCGATAGATCGTTTCTGTTTCGTATTTCTCTCCGGCCTTCACAAAGGGGGTCGGGAAATCCGGCTTATTGACTGCATCGGGATAATGCTGTGTCTCGAAGCAGTAGGCATCCCGCACATGATAATCCCGTCCGCCCTTGCCGATGCCCGGCTCGTCCAGATAGTTAGCGGTATAGAACTGCACGCCCTCGAGATCCGTATACATTTCCATCTTAATGCCGCTTTCCTCGGCATAGACAGAACCCACCATACGCACGCTGCCGTCTGCATCATTCAGGCACCAGTTATGGTCATAGCCCTTGGCAAAGTTCAGCTGATCGAAGTCTGCGCCGATCTCCTGTCCCACCGGCTTCGGTGTCCGGAAATCCATTGGTGTTCCCTCCACCGGACGGATCTCGCCTGTCGGAATGGACACAGCATCCGCCGGCGTATAATAATCTGCATTCAGCCAAACCAGATGGCTGAGGACGCTGCCGCTGTCCTGCCCGGCAACATTAAAATAAGCATGATTCGTGAGGTTAAACACGGTATCCTGATCGGCACTGCCCTCGTAATGAAGGTGCACTGCATTGTCCTCGGAAAGCGTATAGGTAACGCTCACATCGGCATTTCCGGGATAGCCCTGATCACCGTCCGGAGAATGCAGGGAGAAGCGGACGAAGCTGCCCTGCTCCGACACGCCGGTCTCCGCCTTCCAGCTGCGGAGACGCCAGTAATCCGGACCGGAATGGAGATTGTTGGCATCGTTGTCATTCACGGCCAAAGTGTAGGTCTTTCCGTTCAGGCTGAAGGCTGCACCGCCGATGCGGTTCGCATTCCGGCCCACCACTTCTCCCATGTGACCCGGATTCTTCGGCAGATCCTTGAGCGCACCGCAGCCCAGCAGCATGTCTCTCTGCTTTCCGTCCTTATCCTTCACCAGCATGCTGTACCAAATGGCGCCGAAATCCAGAAAGGCGGCCTCCGTGCCCTGTGCATTCGTGAGTGTATATACCTTTACCTCACGACCATCCTCCAGCATTCCCATAGATGAAATCTTCACTGCCATCGTATTTTCCTCTTTTCCGTGGGGTCCGGGCTAAACTGCCCGGGCAGATTTATTTTTCATTTATGATAGCATATCTCGGAGATAATTTCCATAAGCAGGCTGGATCGGTTCTCTGGCAGGTTTTCATGGATCGAAGACAGCAAGCCAAGCTTGTGCGAACCCCGATCCATAAGAAAAGCCCCGGCAGTTGAACCCGCCGGGGTTTTTCGGATCAATCAGAAGTCTTTGCCATTCCTCTGATAATTATTTTTTTGTGATGTATCCCAGCTTCACCAGCATCTCGGCACTCTCAACACCGCCGCCGGCTGCGCCTCTCAGGGTGTTGTGGGAAAGGCCTACGAACTTCCAATCATAGATGGTGTCCTCACGCAGACGGCCGATGGAAACGCCCATGCCGTTCTCGTAGTTCACATCCAGCTGTACCTGGGGACGATTGTCCTCTTCGCAGTACTGAATGAACTGCTTCGGTGCAGACGGAAGTGCATACTCCTGCGGAAGTCCCTTGAAGTTCACCAGCTTCTCGATGAGCTGCTCCTTGGTCGGCTTCTTCCGGAACTTCACGAAAACCGTAGCGGTATGGCCGTTCAGGATCGGCACACGGATGCACTGTGCACTGATCTGCGGCTCTGCTGCTGCCTCGATGTGGTCGCCCTCGATGTGGCCCCAAACCTTCAGCGGCTCCTTCTCGGACTTCTCTTCCTCACCGCCGATGTAAGGGATGATGTTGCCCACCATCTCCGGCCAGGTCTCGAAGTTCTTGCCGGCACCGGAAATAGCCTGGTAAGTGGAAACGATCACCTCATAGGGCTCGAACTCCATCCATGCGGACAGCGCCGGGGTATAGGACTGAATGGAACAGTTCGGCTTAACGGCGATGAAGCCTCTTGTGGTGCCCAGACGCTTCTTCTGCTCCTCAATGATCTTGTAATGCTCGGCATTGATCTCAGGCACCACCATCGGAACGTCCGGTGTCCAGCGGTGTGCGGAATTGTTGGAAACCACCGGTGTCTCTGCCCGGGCATAGGCTTCCTCGATCACGCGGATCTCATCCTTCTTCATATCCACAGCGGAGAAGACGAAGTCCACATCCTTAGTCACGCCTTCGATATCCGCAACGTCCTTCACAACCATATCCTTTACCTTCTCCGGCATCGGGATATCCAGCTTCCACTTACCTTCAACGGCCTCGCCGTAGGTCTTGCCTGCGGAACGGGGTGAAGCTGCCAGTGTGGTGATCTCAAACCAGGGATGCTCCGCCAGAAGTGTGATGAAACGCTGGCCCACCATACCGGTTGCGCCGAGGATACCTACCTTTAACTTTTCCATAATTGCTCTCCTTACACTAACCATTACTTGTGGCTGTTAGTGAATACTTATACCGCCAAATTGCTTTTATGACAACCATAAATTTTGTTATGGCTGTCATTTCCTAAAATTCCAGTAACTGTTGAGCACCGCATCGCCTCAGTGCTTCGTTCCCTTGCCGCCGCGCTTCGTGAGCTTCAGGCGGTTCAGACTCAGCGTCTTACCGTTCACCTCGATGTCCGCCGGCTCCGTGCCCAGCAGGTAAATGTCTTCGAGCCTGTCATTCCGGCCCAGCGCCACGGAAACAACGCCCTTCGCAGTCTTCTTCTGCAGCGGAATCTCCTCGGCCGCACAGCGCAGGAAGAAGCTCTGCTCTGTCACAAAGACCACATCTGTTTCACCGCTGTAGACCTTCACCGCCGCCAG
>CAZJQX010000077.1:2758-9749 GCA_964548305.1 uncultured Lachnospiraceae bacterium | reverse complement strand
CACAAAAAGAAGGAAGTACAGTACAAAACCGTACTTCCTTCTTTTTTATCTGATCTTATGCCTTGGTTTCCTCAGTCATGGCGTCGATGACCTCAACATTCTCGCCGCTCTTCTCTGACAGGATCTTCTCGGCGCTGACCAACTTCACGCAGAGGGTGAAGAGATCCGCTGCGGTATGAAGATCATCCAGAGGCGGGTAGGTAGGTGCAATACGGATGTTGCTGTCCTTCGGATCCTTGCCGTAAGGGAATGTAGCACCTGCACCGGTAAGCTTCACACCGGCCTTCTTGCACTTCTCCACCACCTTCTTGGCACAGCCGTCCATGGTTTCGAAGCTAATGAAGTAACCGCCATTGGGCTTGGTCCAGCTTCCGATGCCGAGACCGCCCAGCTGCTTCTCGAAAATATCCTCCACCATTTCGAACTTCGGCCGGATGATGTCCGCATGCTTCCGCATATGCTCTACCATGCCGTGAATGTCCTTAAAGAAACGTACGTGGCGCAGCTGGTTCACCTTGTCGTAGCCGATGGTCTGATGCTGCATCTGCCGCTTAATGTCATCCAGGTTGTTGGAGCTGGTAGCCAATGCAGCAATGCCGGAACCCGGGAAGGTAATCTTTGAGGTTGAAGCGAACTTGTATACCATATCCGGATTACCGGCGCGCTTGCACTCCGCCAGGATCTCGATGAGGTAATCCTGATTCTTGTCATAGAGATGATGGATGCCGTAAGCATTGTCCCAGTAGATACGGAAGTCCTTGGCTGCCGGCTGAAGTCGTGCGAAACGGCGTACTGTCTCATCACTGTAGCTGTAGCCCTGCGGATTGGAGTACTTCGGCACACACCAGATACCCTTGATGGCCTCGTCCTCCCGCACCAACTTCTCCACCATGTCCATATCCGGGCCTGTGGGAGTCATCGGTACGTTGATCATCTCGAAGCCGAAATACTGGGTGATGCCGAAATGACGGTCATAACCGGGAACCGGGCAGAGCCACTTCACCTTGTCCAGCTTGCTCCAGGGAGTATTGCCCATGACACCGTGGGTCATGGAACGGGAAATGGAGTCATACATCACATTGAGAGATGAGTTTCCGTAGATAATGATGTTGTCCGGATTGTTCTCCATCATATCAGAAAGAAGGACCTTGGCCTCCTCGATACCGCCGAGAACACCATAGTTTCGGCAGTCTGTGCCGTCCTCGCAGAACATATCCGCATCACTGTTCAGCGCGTCCATGAGTCCCATGGACAGATCAAGCTGCTCCTTGCAGGGCTTTCCGCGGCTCATGTCCAATGTCATCTCCATGGCCTGGTACTTGCTGTACTGCGCCTTCAGCTCCTTGACCAGCTTCTCCAGCTCGTCTCTGCTCATCTTGTTGTATGCCTTCATGCAGAATCCCCTTTCTGAAATCGCATATATTAATGTTGGAATCAAAATGCCTCATAAGAGCCGACTCTCATCGGATTTTTGACATTTCGACCTTGGTATCATATGATATCTGCTTTTTATTATTTCTGCAAGTCTCATTCTGCAGCTTGCAAAAGCACTTACGCAACGATCACTGTGCCGACTCGCTGCTTTCCGCCGTGTTCTCTGACTCTGCTTCAGCAGAAGCCGTCGTTTCTTCCGCGGAAGCATCCGTTTCCGTGGAAACCATCGTTTCCTCTCCCGTCAGCAAAGGATTGTTTTTCAGCGCCTCTGCCCGGGTCTTCAGGAAGTCCAGCTCACGGGCAGCCTCCGTGTCATCCGGATACCGGTCCGTGTAATCCTTCATGGCCGCATAGGCCTCTTCCCACTTGCCGGTTTTTTCAAGATATACCGCCTCATCGTATTCCAGACTCTGGTCATTCTGCAGTCCCGCTGCGATGGCCTCGTCCAGCTTGGCTCTGGCATCCTCCAGATTGTCCTCATCCAGAGCCTCCGAGGCCGCCTGCACCAGCCGTTTAGCGGAAATCTGCGCGGACAGCTTCTCATAGCTTTCCTTATTGCCGTCCGCTTCTATAAGGATGGAAACGGTTTTTTCCGCCGCCTCCAGGTCTCCGCTCAAATACTCCGCCTCTGCCCGATAGGACAGAATGTCCAGCTGCACCCGGGAAACCTGTCCCCTTCCCGCCTGCAGCGCCTCATTCAGCGTTTGCACCGCCTCCTGGTACTGACCCTTTTCCAATTGACTGATGCCCTGCAGCCGCAGCTCCTTCACCTGACTGCCGCAGCCTGTCAGGAGCAGCAGGCTCAGCAGAACCGCCGACATTGTCCTGAGATTCTTTGTCTTCAAACTTCGCCTCCGCTTACTGCACGCCGGTGCTGCCGAAGCCGCCCCGGTCGGAATTTCCCAGTGTTTCCTGCTCCTCGAAATGAATCACGGGCTGGTGCTCCAGAATCCGGAACTGACAGATCCGGTCGTTCACATGAAGCTCCGTGTCCCGGGTGGCATAGACCGGCATCCGGATAATGTCATTGTCGCCGCAGTAGCTCTCGTCGATGACACCCATGGAATTGGTCTGGATCAGACCGAAATTCTTGTAGGTGCTGGAGCGGGGCACCAGCAGCATCTCATAGCCCGCCGGAATCTGCATAGACACGCCCATACTGATCAGCCGGAACTCGCCCTTCGCAAGCTTCACGTTCTCCGCCACCCGCAGGTCGATCCAGTCGCTCTTCCCTGCGATATAGGTCAGTTTCTCGATTTCCTGCGAATGGTACTTAATTTTTATCGTTTTCTCCATGGTTTTCTTCCTTTTCTGCCGCTGTTCCGGCCCTTGTTCCATTTTGACCGCTGTTTCAGCCAGCCCTGCCAGATTCTGCAGGTACCGCGATGCGCCCTTCCCGGTTTTCGTTCCGGAGGATCATCCTCCTCCGCTGTCTCCCGGGTCAATGTCTTCGGCGCTTCTTCACGATACCCGCTTAGTTTTCCGGGCTACCTGCATTCGCTGCCTCCGTATTCTCCGATTCTGTATTTTCAGGCTCAGCAGCCTCTGTATATTCTGTTTCTGTATTTTCTGCCGCAACAAATGCCGGAGCATTCGTCGCCGAAATAATCTTATTTTCCGACTCAGCGCTTACAGATATCTTCGGCTTTCGCGGCGGAAGCCCCTTTAGGCTCTCCCGGAAGCGGCGTTCCTCTTCCTCGATCTCCTCAAGCTCCGCATCGCTCAGCACCTGTACGCTGTCGAAGATGGAGTGATGTCTGCCGCTGCCCGACATGCTGCGGAACGATGCGGGCAGGGAATCTGCCTCATCGAGCTCGGTATCATCCGGCGCGGTCGCATCCGTTTCATTTTCCGGTTCCGCAGCTATTTCCGGCTGTGAATCACCTTCGGGCGTTTCATCATCTTCCAAGGCTGTCGTCAGTTCTGCTTCCTCTGCCGGGTCTTCCGCTGCCGACCGCAGATCAACTTCAGAAGCTTCCTCTTTTTCGTCTTCCTCTTCCGGTGACTCCGCTTCTTCATCCTCTTCCAGGAAGGAGTAATGCTGCTCCGCTACAGGCTCGCTGCCCACTGCCGCCTCATAGATCATCTGCTCCAGAGCTTCATCGTCCTCGGCATTTACCTCCGGTGCTTTCTCGTCTTCATCATCCTTCACCGGTTCCGCAGCTTCCGGTTTCTCTGTTGCAGCTTTATCTGTTGTTTCTTTTGCTGATCCGGCATCTATCATCAGGATCTCAGACATCTGAGCTGTTGCTGCATTCTCCGCCGTCATAACTTCAGATATCGGTACAAATGCCTCTGTTTTCAACTTCGGTTCAGTCTTCGTGTCCGGTGTCACAAGCTCTGCTGCCGCAGAAGCTGCAGCTGTCCCAATTGCAGTCACCGCTGTCACAGCAGCTGCGAAAGAAGTCGGTGCTGCCGCTTCCTCCTGTTCCTCCCGACGTTCGGCCTCCACAGCCGCCCGCACTGCCGCGATCTCCCGCTTTTTCCGTGCAAATGGCTTTACGGCATGGTCAGCATCTGATGCCCTGCGTGCAGCAGCAGGCTTCGCATCATCTTCATTCTCTGACGATACCGGCAGCTCCGGCTCAACTGCATTTTCCTCTGCTTCATTCGCTGCGGCTGTCAGCTCAGCGGGACGCTGGTTCTTCATCTCCTCCTGCAGGGTCTCGGGGTCGGTGCCCAGCACATCGGACACCTCCTCTGCCACCTGGGCCTCGATTTCCGCTGCCATGTCCTCGCTGAGGGCCGGCAGCTCCTTCAGACTCTCCATGCCGAAGCGGCGCAAAAATTCCTCTGTGGTCACGAACAGAGCGGGACGTCCCGGCGCATTCAGCCGGCCGCTCTCCTCCACAAGACCGTATTCCACCAGTCGATTCACCGCATGATCCGACTGCACACCGCGGATCCGTTCGATTTCCGCCTTGGTCACCGGCTGCTTGTACGCAATGATCGCCAGGGTCTCCAGCACCACATCCGACAGCACCGGCTTCTTCGGGTGACTCACCACACGAATCAGTGCATCGTAGCAAACCGGATTGGTGCACAGCTGGTAAGCCGCTTCCACACGGCGGATCAGCATGCCGCCCTGACGCACCTCATATTCCTGCAGAAGACGCTCCGCCGCAGCCTTGGCCAGCACCTCGTCTGCATCCAATGCCGCAGCCATCTCCGGCAGACTCACCGCCCGCCCCATGGCAAAGAGCAGCGCTTCTATGATACGCTCCTCCTGTTTCAATTCCGCGGCATGCTCCCGGTCAATTTCCTGACCGAGAGCTCTGTCTTCGGGTTTCAGCTCCATCAATCAAATTCCTCCAGTCCCTGCAGATCCAGGTCCTCATCCTTCTTATCGTCTACCACCTGTATGTCCATGTCCCCGAAGGGCCTTTCCTGTGTCAATGTGATATGCCCCTGCTTCATGAGCTCCAGCACAGCCAGAAAGCTCACCACCACATCCATCTTGGCATGCTTTTTCCGCAGCATATGCTGAAAGGAAAACCGTCCGTGCCGCCGCGCATAGCTCAGCACATCCCGGATGCGTCCCTGGAGGCTCAGCTTCTCCCGGCGGATGACGCCGAACTTGGAACGCACCCGGTCGATGGAATCCTCCCGCCGCTTCATGACATCCATGAAGCAGCCGTGAAGCCGCTCCTTGTCGACGCCCTGAAACAACTCGGCGAGATCCAGCGGCGGACTGTACTTCCGCACCTCCTCCGGCATCTGCTCCGTGCCGTACAAGCTGAGGCCGCCGACATTTTCCCGACGGGCAATGCGGCGGGACAGAAGCTTGTAGCGCTTGTACTCCAGAAGCCGCGCCACCAACTCGGCCCGGGGATCAATCTCTTCCCCTTCCTCGGTAGTTTCCCGGGGCAGCAGCATCCTGGACTTAATCTCCAGAAGCGTGGCCGCCATGACCAGGAAATCCGACACGATGTCGAGATCCTCCTCCTGCATCTGGTTCACATAATCCAGATACTGCTCGGTAATTTCCGCAATGGGAATGTCATAGATGTCGATTTTATTCTTTTCAATAAGATGCAGCAAAAGCTCCAGAGGGCCCTCGAAGTGCTCCAGGCGATATTGCAGCTTATCCATTATTCCTCCTTAAGCACAGGCTTGTCTTTATTGGATTCCTGCGCACCGCCTTCCCCCGGCAGCAGCGTAATGAGACTGAGCTCCGGCCGGTCATTGAGGCGCAAATTCACGGAATGCGTGCCCAGGCCCCGGTTCACCAGTACCTGTCCCCTGCCGTAACGATGCAGGCCGGCACATTCCTTCACAAAAAACTGAAACTGCGGCGTCATCAGGCCGCCCAGTCCCGGCAGACGGATGGTGCCGCCATGATAGTGTCCGGAAAGCACGAGATCCGCGCCATAATCAATGGCCTCCCGATAATAGAGCGGCGTGTGCAAAAGACAGATCCGGAAGCTCTTCTCCCGCGGGAATGCGCCGCCGCAGCGCCGAAAGCATTTTTCACTGAGAAAATGCTTTTTCCGGAACAGAAGCTTATGGTAGCAAAGCATCGGGAGTGTCACGCCGGTAATGGAGATTCCCCATTCCGGCAGCAGGGCCGTCTCCCGATCCAGCAGGGTAATGCCTTCCATCGCCCGGCGGAGCTTCTGCCACTTCGCCGCCGCTGCACGGTTCCCCCTCTCCGCCTTCAGCCGAAGCCGCGTCTCATGATTGCCGAGTGCCATGTATACAGGATACTCGATTTGCAGCCTTTTAAGAAATGCACAGGTTCTGTCAACCAGGTCCGACTTGTCCGCGGGCTGCAGCAGACTGAAGGGGAATGGCCGACGCTTTCCGGAGACAATGAGATCTCCCCCCAGCAAAATCAGCTCCGGCTTCGCCGCACGAATGGATGCAAAAAGCCGATCCTCTCCCGCTTTCGTTCCAAAGCTTTTTTCATGAAGATCTGACAGAAAAAGGATGCGGCAAGGCTTCTTAAGGCCCTCTGCAGCTATGGTATAATTCTCCGTCACAAGCTGATTTTTCTCATAATCTGTATACTTTTTCAGCAATAACGCCGTCAGTGCCAATGAAAAAATGTGAAAACGCATTAGAATTTGAGCCTTTCCGTATTGTATTAATATTGATACAATATTAGTAAAATCAGCGCGCGATTTTGTAGTAAGGGTTAATTTTTTTAATAATGAAAGGACGTATTTTTATGATTCATTTTGAACCTTTTTGGGAAATGATGAAGGAACAGAAGATCAGTCAGTATCATCTGGTACGCTACTGCCGGCTCTCATCAAGTCAGCTGCAGCGGCTTCGCCACAACCAGTCGGTGACCACCGATACCATTTCCCGGATCTGCGATCTGTTCAACTGCAATGTTTCCGATGTCATGTATTTCAGCAAGCAGCCGGAAAAGCGGCCCCACTATTAAGAGTGGAGAAGTTTGCATCAGGCAAACTTCGGAACGATCCGACGACTGCCCACAGGGGAGTCGCTCGCGGAAGCGAGTTCATCGAGAGCTACAGGCTCGAGATGAATCAAAGTGGAGAAGTTTGCATCAGGCAAACTTCGGAACGATCCGACGACTGCCCACAGG
>CAZJQX010000077.1:0-2658 GCA_964548305.1 uncultured Lachnospiraceae bacterium | reverse complement strand
AGTGGAGAAGTTTGCATCAGGCAAACTTCGGAACGATCCGACGACTGCCCACAGGGGAGTCGCTCGCGGAAGCGAGTTCATCGAGAGCTACAGGCTCGAGATGAATCAAAGTTCCCCTCCGGGGGCCATAAAGCCCCCGGAGGGGAAGACATCAAGACTCTGATTTATTCTCTTCCGGCTTCCCGGTATTTTCCTCTGTATAATTCGTATACTTAGCCCGCAGCTCCTCAAAGCTGGGCTTTCTGGTTTTCTCCGGCTCCTTCTCAGCTTCTTCCGCCGAAGACATTTCCCCATCCCCGAACAGACTCTGGGGCTTGACTTCTGCAGAAGCTTCCTCTGTCTTTGCCTCGCCCTCTGTCTGATTTTCCGGATGCAGGCTCTTCTCATGCTCCGCCTGCACCTCATGGAGGATCTGCATAAATTCCTTGCCTGTGATGGTCTCCCGTTCGATCAGGAACTCTGCGATCTTATCCATAGCGTAGCGGTTCTCCCGCAGGATGACCTTGGCTTCCTCATAGCAATCCTTCAGGATTTGCATTACCTCCCGGTCCACCTCGGTAATGGTAGCATCACCACAGTTCATCTCCGCATGACTGTTGAGATAAACACTCTCCTGGGTGGCGAGACCCATCAGGCCGAATTTTTCGGACATGCCGTACTGGGTCACCATAGCCCGGGCAATTTTTGTAGCCTTCTCTATGTCGTTTGAGGCACCGGTTGTCACGGTATCAAAGACGATTTCCTCTGCCGCCCGTCCTGCCAGGAGACCCACCAGCATAGCATGCAGCTCTGCCTTGGTGTTTAAGTACTTCTCCTCCTCCGGCACCTGCATCACATAGCCGAGGGCACCCATGGTACGGGGTACAATGGTGATCTTCTGCACCGGCTCCGCGTCCTTCTGGATGGCTGCCACCAGGGCATGCCCCACCTCATGATAGGAAACGATGCGGCGTTCCTTCTGGGAAAGGATACGGTCCTTCTTCTCCTTGCCCACCAGAACCACCTCGACGGCCTCGAAAAGATCCTTCTGGGAAACCTTGGTGCGGCCATGCTTCACGGCGGTTATCGCTGCCTCATTCACCATGTTGGCGAGGTCTGCGCCCACGGCACCGCTGGTGGCCAGAGCGATCTCATCAAAATCCACGGTATCATCCAAGAGAATGTTCTTGGCATGAACCTTGAGGATTTCCACACGGCCCTTCAGGTCCGGCTTCTCCACCACCACCCGGCGGTCAAAACGTCCCGGACGCAGCAGCGCCGGATCCAGAATTTCCGGACGGTTGGTGGCGCCCATAACCATGATGCCCTTTCCGGCATCAAAGCCGTCCATCTCGGACAGAAGCTGATTCAATGTCTGCTCCCGCTCGTCATTGCCGCCCATGCGGGAATCTCTGGACTTTCCGATGGCATCGATCTCATCAATAAAAATGATGCAGGGAGCGGACTGTCCTGCCTGCTTAAAGAGATCGCGGACACGGCTGGCACCTACGCCCACAAACATTTCCACGAAGTCCGAACCGGACAGGGAGTAAAAGGGCACCTGGGCCTCGCCGGCCACAGCCTTCGCCAGCAGGGTCTTTCCGGTTCCCGGAGGCCCCACCAGCAAGGCACCCTTCGGAAGCTTCGCACCGATGGTGGTATACTTGATGGGGTTGTGCAGGAAGTCCACAATCTCCTGGAGACTTTCCTTTGCCTCATCCTCACCGGCCACATCCTTGAATGTGACGCCGGTTTCCTTCTGCATGTACATTTTTGCGGTAGACTTGCCTACACCCATGATACCGTTGCCGCCGCCCATCCGCTTCATCATCATATTCATGACAACAAAAAGCATAACGAAGGGAAGCACAAAGCTGATCAGGGTTTCCATGATGTAGCTGGAGTTGTCCGGCTTCCGCTTGTAGATTTCTACGCCATGCTCATAGAGACGCTGCACCAGCTGCGCCGCATCCGCATTGACGGGCACCACGTAATAGCTTTCCTCACCCTCGCTAAGGAACTGCTCATAGCGCTTCTGGTCCTCCTCATTCAGAAACTGCTCCAGAAACTCCTCCGTATCGGAGTCCGTCTCACTGCTTTCCCCGGCAGGAACCTGTATGCCGTCCTTGGGGTATACCGTGATCTGGTAGTCCCCCCACTCCACCTTCTGCACCTGTCCGTTGTCCACCATAGTGAGAAAGGCCGAATAGCTCAGCTCCTGACTGGTGCCGGACACAAAAAACTGCCGCACCATCGTGTAAACAAAAAAGGTGACAACGGCTGCAATGATCAGAAGCAGAAAGGTCTGTCCCGAATTTTTGAATCTGCCGTTGTCGCCGCGATTATCGTTGTTGTTCATTCCATTCTCCTCGCCCTTTAAAAGGTAATCAATGTAATATTATACGGATGGAAAGAATATAAATCAAGAACGGACTTCAGGTTCATACGGACCGATCCGGCACAGATGTTCACAATCCGTTCAAAATTTATTCAACGAATGTTTACAGCTTGACCATTCATTCTTCACAATTCTCCTTTATCTTATAACCATAGACAGCAAAGCCAGTTGTCTATCAGATTTTTTTCATAATACTCGGGCAGGCATTGAGAGATGCCTGCTCTCCTCCCTAAAAACAACATGATATGATGATATAAAACATCCCTCGGATCCGTAAGGAT
>CAZJQX010000076.1:5291-10082 GCA_964548305.1 uncultured Lachnospiraceae bacterium | reverse complement strand
TGGTCACGGCCTTCAGGTTGTCGTTAATGCTTTCGGCGTCCACGGTGCCTTTAAAGGGCGGGTTTGCCAGGCACACCGTGTAGCGGTCGCTGATCTCGTTCTGCTTGGAAACGCTGTCCTTGTAATCAATGTCCGGGTTGCTGATGGAATGCAGCATCAGGTTCATGGCGGAAATGCGGAGCATGGTGCGGTCCGTATCGAAGCCATTGAACGCGCCGGACGCGAAATGCTCCCACTGCTCGGATGTCATTGTGTCCTCATAATGTCGGCGGATGTATTCGGCAGCACTCACAAGGAAGCCAGCAGTGCCGCAGGCCGGATCGCAGATCGTGTCGTCCGGTGTCGGCTGCAGGAGCTCCACCATCATTTCCCTGATATGCTTCGGGGTACGGAACTGCCCGTTGCGGCCAGCCGTCGAGAGCTTGCCGAGCATGTACTCATAGAGGTCGCCCTGCATGTCAAGGTCGGCAATATCATGTTCATACAGATCGTCGAGACCGGTGATCACCTTCTGCAGCACCTGCGGCGTCGGGATCAGGAACATCGCGTCCTCCATGTAGCGGGAAAAAGCCGTTTCGTTTTCCTCACCGACATTTTCCTCGTCCGTAATCTCGATAAGTTCACCCTGCGGCGTGAAGTCCGGCAGATGCCCGTTTTTCATCTTCTTCACTGCCGGGAAGACGCGCTGGGACATGATCAGGAAAATGTCGCCTGGGTCGTTGTTCTTGAAGTGGCTCCACCGCATGGACTGCCCTGCTTCGGAGGCCGGGAAGATCTTCTCAACCTCAATGCCTCCTTCCACCTCGAAGGCCTCATTCTCCAGCTCTTTCTCATCAAGCGAGCGAATGAACATGAGATAGGTTAACTGCTCGATAACGGTCAATGGATTCGTGATGCCGCCCGCCGCGATGTCCAGCCAGATTTTGTCGACTTTGCTTTTGATTGCGCCTGTAACCATTCTTCCTCCAGAGACTTAATGATCTCAATATATGCCCATACATGATATTCATGCATGGAGTCTATTCTTTGCAATGTTGTTTCTATGTCATGCACAAGAAGCACATGCGACACTTCTTGTGTTTCTTGTATGTCTTGTGCTTCGTGTGTAGCTTGGTTTCGCATATGTCTCAGTTTCTCCATACACGCCATTCGACCATCTTACAGTATCTGCAGGATGATCTGTAGTGCATAACACGCGAATGCCAGAAGGACAGTCGGAACGATAAACCGAAGCCCTCTCACAAATTCATCGCAGCGATGGTGAAGTTTCTCGAGATTTCCGTTTACGATTTCACGATACAGCGTAATGAGGCGCTGCCTTGCTGCCTCTTCCTCCATTTCATCGAAATGCTCTCGCTGCATGATTTCAGGATCCATCCTGGCAATCTGCTCCGGCCGCAAAAGCCGCATAAAGAATACCAGCACATAAACATAGGCAATCATAACAGCAATACAGCTCAGAATATAAAGCACTGCCACAAAAAGCTGCAGACCATTCTGCGGTTTCGCAAGCTGCGACAGGCCGTTGAACAGACCCGTGATAAACACAAAAAGGAATCCGCAGAATGTGATGGTGATGTATACCTTATTGTCCAGCTTGTTGCTGCGGTCGAATTGATTTTCATATTCCGTCATCAGGCTGGTAAGCTCCAGCTGCGTGCCGGTATTCTTCTGTTCTTTCATAAAACGATGTCTGCTCCGTGATTAATTTTCCAAACAGCCAATGGGGACAACCAGCACACCATCCTGACAGTAATATGCATAATCGTCCCCGGCTAAACTTTTTCGGAAGATTGGCGAATCGCGTCATCCCAATCGGTTTATTGAGGCATGTTTAATCTTGCGTTACATATTTAAAGCACTGTGCACATGAGGTACAAAAAGTGCACGATGTACTTCTTGTGGTTGCTGTACTTCGTGTGTAACTTTCTTCTCTCTGCTCTTCATTTCAATATTTCGCATTAATTCTTGGGACGTTGCAGATCATGCTGACATCTATATGTTCTTTTCATATTCATTCACAATCTGCCGGCAGCTCCTGTGCCACTTCTTCAAATCTTCTGTCTCCGGTGATGATGCCTAGCGTATTTCAGAATCGCTGATTCTTCCTTTCTCCGACGTCCGATAGTCTTCTATGATTGCATTAACAAACTCTGTTATGTTCTTTCCACGCCTTCTCGACTCTATCCGGACATATTCATAGTTCACATCATCGAATGCTAAATTTATTCTCTTTAGCTTTTCACCTTTTCTTCCCTGGGTACTTCCTAATGCTCTTTTTATGCCCACATTTCCTACTTGTACTTCATGTACGTCTTGTTCTTCGTGTGTCGCATTAACTTTTTGTGCTTCTTGTTCTGTTTGTACATCGTGTGCACCATGTGCTTCGTGTGCATGTTCGGATGATTCTTGTTGTAATACATTATCTCCAGAAAACAATCCATCTGCAGCGCCAAACAAGCTACTTTTATTTCTCGCCATCATTTACCTCCAAAAGTTCTTTTGCAAATGCTTTATAGTCCTCAGCCGTTGTTGATTTCTCAGCATATTCGATTAACGACTTTCTCATTGCCTGTGCTTCGCGGGTCTTTGTACTTTCACGAATCTTCGAGGCAAATACCTTTGTCTCCATTTCTTCCGCAATTTTATTCAAAGACTGACTCACCTCTTGACTCAGCAGTGTACGCCCATTGTACTTTACCAACAGCAATCCGGAAATCTTAAGCCTGGGATTCTGTCTTTTTTGAATTTTTCGAATTGCCTCGCTAAGCTGCGCTAATCCCTGCAGGCCGTATCGATCGGCAGTCACCGGAATAATGACCTCATCGCTGGCAATCAGACAGTTATACAAAACATGGTTTAAAGCAGGTGCCGTGTCAATTACAACATAGTCATATCCTTCAAGCTGTTCTATGGCTTCAGATAAGCGATACACTCCATCAAGATCTGAAGACAGCTTTACATCGCCTTCTCTAAGCAGAGGATCAGAAGCCACAATATCGCCAATCTCTGTTTTCTGAATCGCATCCTTAAGCGGTATCCGATCATCCTCCAACAGCACATCATACAAGGTAGCATGTCCTTCTATCTCAGCCCTGTATGTATCCGTACTGTTTCCCTGCTGATCAGCATCAATCAGCAGCGTCCTTTTCCCCATACCTTGAAGAATTGCTGCAAGGGCTGTGGCGGTTGTTGTTTTACCAATGCCACCTTTCTGGTTTGCGATTACATATACCTTCAAATTTCCTCCAATCATATACTTCATATACTTCTTGTGCATCATATGTATAATGTACAGGAGGCACAAGAAGTGCCTCCTGTACATTATACTTCGTCATTATCTACTTTAAAATCATTTAGAAGACGTTTGCGGATTTTCTTTTGAGCAATTGCCTCATAATCAACCTCAGCTTGATCAAAATTATTGAACTTGTTTTTTGCTTTTTTCTCAACAGGTTTTTCATATCCATTTTCTATTGCTGCTTTGAGGAATCCAACAAGATTAGGGATATCCTTTTTACTTGCTTTCGCTACATCATACGCCTTTTTTACCTTTTCAAAATCATATCCAGCAGTTTCAGCTATAGTCCTGATTTCCTTCATCTTCAATTCTTCATTTATCATGCTCCTGATTTTATCGAACACTTCATCCTTTTCATCTTCCGTTAATTCATGCTTTCCATCCTTCGTCATCACCACTGCGTCAACACGTTTAACTATAAATTGTACACCCCTGACTTTCCCGCCTTTACCATTACGGATCGGAGCATAGCTAAATTCATATTCCAGATCTCTAATCGCATTAATTTCCGCAATGGCTTTTTTGAGTGTGTATCTTTCAAAATCGTTGTAACGAGGCATTTTATTCTCAGTTGAGATACCTTCCTCAATCTTTTCAAAATCTTCTGCGGTACGTGCCATAGTTATGGCCTGCTTGACTTCAAGACTTATATATGGATCTAAAATTCCAAGATGATATTTCAATTCAGAAAGCCCATACTCATAGAAATACTCCTGGCTCTTTCCTTTATTTTTCCAATCATCATATCCAATGCGGCTCATGATCATTTCAAAAATCCGATAAGAATACACAGATTTAAAAGACATCATTAATCTGTAGTTTAATGTCGTATAATTTCTTTTAAGATTATACAATTCCTCTTGAATTCTTTCTTCATCTGAAAACTTGATTAGGAGCTTTCCATTTTTTTCATCATATATCATGGCCGTGATAACATCAACAACCCCATACAATCCATCTTCAGGATTGTGCACCATGATTCCCCACTGTTTTTTTAGTGAGTCCACTGAATTTCCATCCAAAAGTCCCTGAACAGCTTTATAGTAGCTCCCGGATTTCTTCAAGAACTGTCTCATATCAGCATTTGAAAATTCCGCCACTAAGCCTTTACTAAAATCTGCTCCAGTTAAATTTTCTATTTTTTTGTAATACGCTTTTAATTCAACGCTGCACCCTTCTCTTCTTTCAATTTTCAAAAGAGCTGTTAGAAAAATTTTATTTGACAATAACGATGTTTTTCCAATCGATTGAATAATTGTATTGGATTTTTTTACATTTATTGCCGGTAAAAGGCTTACCTTTTCATTATCCGAATTCATATTTTAAACTCCATTTTATACTCACTATCATGGCATGTATTTACATGTCTGTCAATCAGTTTTGCTCCATTTTATACTCACTATCATGGTTCTGGACTCCAAATTGCACTCACTAACTCACTAACTCCAAATTGCACTCACTAACTCCAAATTGCACTCACTAACTCCAAA
>CAZJQX010000076.1:0-5191 GCA_964548305.1 uncultured Lachnospiraceae bacterium | reverse complement strand
CACTCACTATCACTCCAAACTGCACTCACTATCACTCCAAACTGCACTCACTATCCTCCAAAAAATGACGTTTTTACGCCATTTTTTGGGGCTCTAAATAAAATAAAAGAAATGTTGTTATTATAAAATAAAAACAACAAAGCACCGTGTGCATTCCTCTTACTATTCACATTGAAGTTTTGTAGCAATTAAGTTTGGTTAGTTCGCAGTATTTTCCTTTGCAGTAGACAATCATTTTGGAAAGACTTGGCAAATCTCCGAAATACTCAGCAGGATATACACGTACTTCCATTTCCTGTATGGAGCGCCCAGAAGAACTATGTTCCGCCTGTGTTATCGAATTGCTTACTTTTAAAATACGTTTCATACCAAACGTTCTTGAAAATTGCTCAGATGACTGGATGTCGTTTGTTCCTAAAATGATCTGGTAATTGCAGTTGCCAAGGATTGATCGAGCACCATCCTGGCCATATCGATAACTGAGCTGAGAGAGATTCTGCTGAATCACCATACATGCCACTGACTTGCTTCGCAGAGTACTCAAATTAGAGTTTATCATTTGATACGAGAACGTTAGCTGTGGGAATTCATCCATAAGCATCAATATCGGCCTGCTCTTAGTTCCTGTGGAGCTATCAGGACGCTTTGTAAAGGCGGTAGAAAAACATTGAAGCAGGAGGGTGAAGAGCGGCGCATATGCATTTAGATGCTCCTGAGAAATCTGCAGGTAAATGTCATAGCCGTCATCAAGATCCTTGATATTTATGCTTTTTTCACTTCTTGCTAGTAATTCGTCCAGAATGTGATTGGAAAAGGGTATAAGGGCCGTTGTAAGCGCGTCATAGGCCCCAGAAACGTTCTTTTCGTTGTTACCGTAAAAACTTGCCAGCAACTCCTTAGAGGCCCTGCAATCGCTTTCTAGTGCTTCATTTACCCAATCAAAAACATTTCCTTCCAGAATGGCATGAATTATATCCGGGAAGCCTGCATTAGGATTTTTAAAGAGAATGAGATGGGAAATGCCCTGAAAGAGTTTGCGTGCACGAGTTGAAAAGTAATTTCCTTCATTTCCGCCTTCATCAGCTATAAGGATGGAGGCAACATTTTCCAGGTACAGCTTTTGATCGGTTGGAGACATTTTATCGAATCCATACAGCGGATCGAAGTGGCAGCTGACGGATAATGCATCATCAGCGTCAGGCGCGAATCGAAGAATTTTTCGATTACTATGTGTACTCACATAGTTGTAAATATCGCCTTTAATGTCTACGGCAAGGACGGATCCGTCAAATTGCATTGCATCAATAATGGCGATACCGGATGTCTTTCCGGAACCTGGAGGGCCGAAGACAGCGAGGTTACACTCAGATGTCGATGGTATGGAAATGAGTCGATTCCCGTTCATACCGAAAATAAGACCTTTAGTAGTTCTCCACGATCCTTTGCTATAGAGTGATGTGTCAAGCTTATGTGGCTCCGCATTCTTAAAGTAATCGACAAGCTGAGCATAAGATCGGGTGAAATGACTATCTACTCTATGTAGAACTACATTATTGCAGGCTGTAGTATCCGTTGTTACAATAGTTTGTTGAAAATACGTTGTATTTGGATGCCTGATTTTAAAATGATGAGTGTAGTTGTACTTTCTTCCAAATACACCCAAAAGCCACGACAACAAGCCTCATAAAATGAAGATTTTCGAAAAAACAGCCGCCCACATTTAGCAGAGAATCCTCTTTGGAAATCTCAAAAAGTGGATGTCCATGAAAGTAACTGCTTCATTAGTGGCAAGCAGTGCTTTCCGGTCCCGGAAATCGCAAAGCGCTTGTTGAGGGTTAGCCCCCAATCCCCCAGAACTGCCCGCGAGGCGGTCAGACTGAGTACTCACTTTTGTGGTGCTGAGTCATTTCCAAATTGAATTTTTCTGATTCTGTTTGTTATTGCGCACTCGCCATAATTTCCCACTTTTTGATTCTGGCAAGTGCACAAAAAATCCCCAAATTTCTGTCTTACTAGCCTTGTGTAGCAGAATCTCTTCCCGATACGCTTCCAGGAATTCCATGCTGTAACCAGTCTTCCGATAACGTACCCGTCCGCACGAATGGTATCAGCGTGCTTTGCACAATGCAATCAGCAGGTACTGCTTCATGATCTCAATGGAAAGCTCCTCCATAAAATACAGACGATAAGCGCTCCTCTCATCCCTTCTCTTCTCATCCGATTCTGCGGAATCCGCAGAAGAGATTAGATTAGTATTGTTCATATCAGTATTGTTATATTAGTATTATTAGTGTTCGATTTTCGTGAGTCTTGACTCCGTTTTTTCGTGAGTCTTGAATCACGATTTTCGTGATCCTAGACTCCGGATTTTCGTGATCGGATAAAGTTCTTCACATAAATACGATGTATGTCATTCACCTTCCTCCTTCACTCCATCCAGGATGTCTGCAATAGTTTCGATCACATTCAATAGGTCATCATCCACGCGAGACTTTTCCGACAGAGCCGATCGAAGAGGCGGAGAAGGTATTTCGGGGATATATCAAAAGAGAGAATATAGAGCTGTTGGAAGGGCATTCCAACAGCTCTTTTTATCGGCCGGCTGACGATTCGATTACACTGCCGGGCATAGAGCAATTTGAGAAGGCAGAGGCTGATTTTTGCTGATGAGCAGGAGATATTCCTGCACACGCTACTTGCCAGGAAGCTGAAGTATCCAGACTGCAAAGCAAAAGAAGGCTTTGTTAGCCAAAGCCTTCTTTACATTCATTGTTGAATTATTTTCTTTATACTGACGGGCCTGCAGTCTTGTCGGTCTTCTTCGTGTTATCCTTGGGAACGACATCTGACCAATTAACGGTTACCCAGCCATCCATGGTCATCTTTCCGGAAACCTTTGTGCTCAAATCTTTAATGCTAATCTTGTTGCTGTGTGTCAGATTCATTTCCTCCAGATTATTCAGCTTCTCTTTCTTTTCAAAGCGCTTCTGCAGAAAATCAATCACATCATTATCAATTCCTCGTCTGAGTCCTTCCAGTTCATTCAGGGTGTCCTTTGCAGCAGACAGACGATTGTGACCGAGAATACCCATCTGCAGGGAAGATTTCTTCTTGGCATAAGCAATGTAATTCTTTGTGCATGTAATAGCATTGTCTATGTTACCAATGAGGGTATCAACATCCTTCTTTGTGCCCTTTGCCAGCAACTTCTCCATCTCCGTATATCCGTTTGTATTGAAGAGCTTGCCAAGAGCATCGTGCATGTCTTTGAACTGCTGAGAATCCTTTTTTGTCTCCCGAAGCAGAGTTGTAGCCTTGCTCTTCACTTTCTCCGGCTTCTCGGCAAAATATCTGTGTAATAAAGGGGAAACTTCATTTTCCTCCGGATGCACCTTCTTATTATCCAGGGCTGCAATCTCTTTTTCATTCTGCAGAGCTTTCTTACTCATGGCATTCATATAGGGGCCGATAGCATAAGAACGGAAGAATTTTTTCCATTTTTCTGAGTCCTCTCTTGTATGCCCGGCCTTGTGCTTGTTATAAAATGCCTTCAGCGTCTTCGAAAGGTTTCCGGTCATCTTCGGATCCACATTCAGCAGAAATTTATCTGCTACACCTTCTTTGGAATCCTTCTTTATGCTCTCTTTTTCATTTGCGTTCAGAACACGATTGTACAGCTCAGCCAGGCTCATTGCCTTATCCAGGCTCTTCTTTGATGCTTCGCTCTCCAAATCGCCATTCATGGTAGCGCAAAGATCCAACAGCGATGTACGGATCATCGTCTTCAGTGCAGAATCATTCTCCTGCTGAATAGTATCCAGTACCTTCTCAAAGGTCTTCTTCTCATTATCATCCAGCTTTTCGTTCTTATATGCTGTATTCCAATCCAGCAAGGTTTCTACGAAATCTGCCAAGGTCTTTGTGTTTGTTGAATACCAGGTTTTGTCCAGCTTGTTATTCTGAAGCATCTCATAATAATTCTCAAACTCGAGTGGATTATTGAGATTTCTGTTATTGACTGCTTCTGTGTAGTTATTCAGCTGATTCTTAAGTGCATTGATATCCTTTGACATTTTGTTTTCCTCTCTTTTTATCTGTGTGTTTTATATTGTTTTTGTGTTTCTCTTGTTTATGGCCGTACTATAACATGCCAATAGACACACAACAGACACAGTGAAAACAAAAATCTTTGCAATTGTTCAGACTCGCATTAACGCAGCAGTGTCATTGTCAGATTCTGTTAGCGTTTTTTGAAACAGCCGGGCCATGCAGAAGGAGACAACTCCAACATTTCCCTGCTTGGAGTTGGCCGTCCATCGTCTTGTTCGACACCAGCTCCCACAATTCTGAAACGTCGGACTATTTAGGACAGCTGAGCGAGAATCCTCGGCCATTCAATGATCGAGGCGTTTATATAGAAGGGGATGCTAGCCAATCTTCCAAATCAAGGTTTGGCACTCGGCTGAATTCTTTTACATTATGAGTTACGATGGTTATACCTCTGGATAAACCCTGGGCGGCAATTTGAACGTCATATGGCCCGATGGGAGTGCCTTGTTTTTCTAGATGTCCACGTAGTTTTCCAGCACATATGGCATCATCTGTTGTGAACGGAAGAATCGTAAAAGGGGCAAGAAACATAGCGAGCTTCTGTCTGGTGCGTTCGCCCCAGCTGCTTTTGGCGGCGCCATATTCCAGCTCAAAAACAGTAATAGCGGAAATGCAGAGATCATTTATGTCAGACGAGAATATTTTCTGTGTTAGCTGAGGATACTGATTTTTTAAAAAGTAGATGCAAATATTGGAATCCAGCAAATAACTCATAGTTCCTCCCGTGGCCGAACATCGTCCCAAGAAGGCTGTTCACGCGTGGGCATATAATCTTCCGGAAAAGTGCCAATGACCTGACGGACAGAAGCCCACGGATCATCGGATGGAAAAGCAATAAAAACGCCGTCAATTTTATTGATGCAGTATTCTTTTGTTGTTGTCTTTAATTCTTGTGGAATGCGCATTGCCTGACTGTTTCCGTTTTGAAAAATTCGAGTTTTCAGCATAAACTGGCCTCCTTTGCGTACATACCTGATGTGTGTACACGAGCATACAACGAAAGCAGTTGAATATCAAGTCTACTTAAATAATAGTTTCCCAATACGCCGGACTATAGCGGTCCGGCGACGGGATTGACATT
>CAZJQX010000075.1:0-10790 GCA_964548305.1 uncultured Lachnospiraceae bacterium | reverse complement strand
TCGACAGTGTTAATGATGGTGATGATGCAGTTGCGGTCATTGACAGAGAACCGGCGGACAAGTATGACCTGATTCTGATGGATGTGCAGATGCCGAGAATGGATGGCTACACTGCCACCAGAGAAATCAGAGCATTGCCGGATGACAGGAAGGCCAACATTCCGATTGTTGCCATGACGGCCAATGCCTTTGAGGAGGACAGGAAGATGGCCTTTGAGGCGGGCATGAACGGCCACATTATCAAGCCGATCAGCATTGAAGCGATTGCCAAGGCGCTGGATGAGGTCTTTGCAGAGAAAAAATAAGCGGAAGGAAAAAATAAAAGCGGCGCACCGATGACAGTGTGCCGCTTTTGCTTTGCTTTTTTTACTTTCCGAAGTACCGGTTCAGCAGTCCCAGGAAGGCCTTGCCGTGGCGGGCTTCATCCTTGGCCATCTCGTGAACGGTATCGTGGATGGCATCGAGGTTCAGTGCCTTGGCACGGTTTGCCAGATCCATCTTGCCGGCAGTTGCGCCGTTCTCGGCCTTGACACGAACGGTCAGGTTCTCCTTGGTGGAAGCGGATACGCACTCACCCAGCAGCTCGGCAAACTTCGCAGCGTGCTCAGCCTCCTCCCAGGCAGCGGTCTTGTAGTACTCGCCTACCTCGGGATAGCCCTCACGGAAAGCGGCTCTGGCCATAGCGAGGTACATGCCGACCTCGGAGCACTCGCCTTCGAAGTTGGCGCGAAGGTCTGCCTTGATGTCCTCCGGAACATCCTTGGCAATGCCGACTTCATGCTCGGCGGCCCAGGTCATTTCGCCCTCGGACTGCTCGATGAACTTATCTGCCGGCGCCTTGCATACCGGGCACTTCTCCGGTGCCTCATCGCCCTCATGAACATAACCGCATACAGAACATACCCAAGTTTTCATAGCTTTCTCCTTTTCTGCAGGCAGGGCCTGCGCTTCTCCTGAATTCTTTAGCCTTCTTTGCTGCAACAGTTCTCGCAGAGTCCCCGAAAGACCAGATCATGACCGGTGATCCGGCAGCCCGGCAGAACCTTGCCGGCCGCTTCGTTTAGGTGAGCTGCGGTCTCCATCGGGACATCGAGGACCCGTCCGCATTTCTCGCAGGCGAAGTGGTAATGGGGCTGAACATTGGGATCGAAGTGATCGGCTCCTGACTCAAAGGAAAGCCGCTGAATTTCTCCCATATCCGAGAGGAGCTTCAAATTCCGGTATACGGTGGCGAGGCTGATGCTGCTGTTTCGATTCCGAAGCTCTGCGAAGATCACATCGGCTGTCGGATGGTCCCGGTGCGGCTTCAGCTGCTCAAGAACCTCCTGGCGTTGTCTGGAGTAATTCATTTCCCTGTCCTTTACTGCTTTGATCTGTTGCTGAAATCAAAAATAAGAATCATTACTACTTTTGATTTCAAATGCATCATAACCTGTATTCTGACATATGTCAAGGGCTTTTCAGGTGATTCCGGCAAGATTCATTGACGCCTAGGTGACTTTGTTATAAACTGGACAATGTCTCTTAAGAAACAGTCACGGATGTGACACATACATAAAAGGTGGTCATTATGACAGAAAAAAAACCAGTTGTGCTTTTGATTCTTGACGGCTATGGCCTGAATACGCATACGGAGGGAAATGCTGTCGCCATGGCGAACACGCCGGTGATGGATAAGCTCGAGGCCGAGTATCCCTTTGTGAAGGGCTATGCTTCCGGTCTGGCAGTGGGTCTGCCGGATGGTCAGATGGGCAATTCTGAGGTAGGCCATATGAACATGGGCGCAGGCCGCATCGTTTATCAGAATCTGACCCGCATTTCCAAGTCTATCGCAGACGGGGATTTCTATGAAAATGAAGAGCTGCTGAAGGCAGTGGAGAACTGCAAAAAGAACGATTCTGCCCTGCACCTTATGGGTCTCGTTTCCAGCGGCGGTGTGCACTCTCATATCGAGCACATCTACGGACTGCTGGAGCTTGCTAAGCGGAACGGCATTGAGAAGGTTTATCTGCATGCCTTCATGGACGGCCGTGATACACCGCCCGATTCCGGCAAGGCTTTCCTCGCTGAGGTTGAGGCAAAGATGGCAGAGATCGGTGTCGGCAGCATTGCCACCGTATCCGGCCGTTACTATGCCATGGACCGTGACAAGAACTATGACCGTGTGGTAAAGGCCTATGATGCCATGACAAAGGGCGAGGGCGTGACTGCCGCTTCCGCTGCCGAGGCTATGGAGGCTTCCTATGCGCAGCAGGTTTACGATGAGTTCGTGGTTCCCTGCGTGATCACAAAGGACGGCAAGCCGACTGCGACCATTCAGGACGGCGATTCCTGCGTGTTCTTTAACTTCCGCCCGGACCGTGCCCGCGAGATGACACACTGCTTCTGTGACGACGACTTTAGCTTCTTTGAGAGAGGCCCGCGCCTGTCGACAACCTTCGTGGTATTCACAGATTATGACACCACGATCGAGAACAAGCTGGTGGCCTTCAAGGATCAGAAGCTCACAAACACGCTGGGCGAGTATGCAGCTTCTCTGGGGCTGCATCAGGTACGTATTGCCGAGACCGAGAAGTATGCCCATGTGACCTTCTTCTTCAACGGCGGCGTTGAGGAGCCCAATGTGAACGAGGACAGAATTCTGGTGCCGTCCCCGAAGGATGTGCCGACCTATGATCTGAAGCCGCAGATGAGCTGTCCGGAGGTTTGCGAGAAGCTCTGTGAGGCCATCCGTTCCGACAAGTACGAGCTGGTGATCACCAACTTCGCGAACCCGGATATGGTGGGACATACCGGCGTGATCCCCGCTGCCGTTAAGGCCATTGAGGTTGTGGATGAGGCAGTCGGCAAGGTGGTAGAGGCCGTTAAGGAAGTGGGCGGTCAGCTCTTCATTCTGGCAGACCACGGAAATGCGGATCAGATGATCGATCCGGCTACCGGCGAGCCTTTTACCGCGCATACGACAAATCCGGTTCCGTTCATTCTGGTGAATGCGGATCCGAAGTATACATTGAGAGAGGGCGGCTGTCTCGCAGACGTGGCACCGACTCTCCTGCAGCTGCTGGAGGTTCCGCAGCCTGCAGAGATGACCGGCAAGTCGCTTCTGATCGAGAAGTAATGCCGAAAATATTGGAGGATAGAAGATGAGAATAGCGGTTTCAACGGATTCCGGTTCCGGAATTTCGCAGGAAGAGAGCAAGGCACTGGGAATTCGCGTGGTGCCCATGCCCTTCCGGATTGACGGCGAGGAATATTTTGAAGGCGTGAATCTGACGAGAGAAGAATTTTTTGAAAAGCTGAAGACGGACTGCGATGTTGCAACATCGCAGCCTTCGCCTGAGGATGTGATGAAGACCTGGGACGAGCTCCTGGAGGAAAATGATGCCGTGGTCCACGTGCCACTGACCTCCGGACTGTCCGGCAGCACCCAGACGGCAATCATGCTTTCGCAGGACGATAAGTATGAGGGCAAGGTATTCGTGGCGGACAGCCGCGGCGTATCCGTTGTGCAGCGGCAGCACTGCATTTTCGCAAAGGAGCTGGGCGAGAAGGGCTACAGCGGTGAGGAAATCCGTGACATCCTGAATCGGGATGCGGCGGCCAACACCATTTTCCTCGGGCTGGATACGCTGAAGTACCTGAAGAAGGGCGGTCGGATCACACCAATGGCGGCGGCCATCGGAACACTGCTGCACATCAAGCCGGTGCTGTCGATCGTAAAGGGCGGCAAGCTGGATTCCTATACGAAGGTCCGCACCACGAAGCAAATGAAGGAGGCCATCATTGCCGGCCTCAAGGCGGATCTTGCGGAGAAGCACAACGATCCGGAAATGAAGAACTGCTATGTGGCAGTGGCCTACACGGACAATAAGGAGCAGGCGGAGAAATTCGCGGAAGAGCTGGCGGCGGAATTCCCGAACCGGCTGAATCCGGAGATCGTGGTGGATCCGCTGTCCCTGCTGATTTCGTGCCATGTGGGACAGAACGGTCTCGGCGGCGCGGTCATCGAGCGGCCGAAGGAGCTGATGGACTGAGCACAGGATTGTCCCCTGCCGGACAAAACCTCTTTTGAGAGAAAAAAGTGATAAAAGCGAAAGCGCCTTCCCGGGATATGGGAGGGCGCTTTTTTGCACTTTAATCAGCGTTTCCCTAGTGCTCCATCGGAAAAGCAATTCGATACCCTTCTGCATCAGTCCGTATCTGAATCTCACCGTGCAGGGCAGTGTCGAGGCGGCTGATGTCAAGCTGAGTGAGTTTCTCGAGGGTCTCCTGATGCGGATGGCCGTAGCGGTTGCCTTCGCCGTAGGAGAGCAGGGCATATTCCGGGCGGAGGGCGGTCAGGAGTTCCGGCGAGCTGCTGGTGTGGCTGCCGTGGTGTCCGGCCTTCAGGATATCGATGTCCGGATATTCGCCGGTATAGCGCAGCAGATTCTGCAGTACCAGTGGCTCCTGCTCCACGGGCAGATCGCCGGTGAAGAGCATGCGGAAAGCGTCAGTGCTGAGGAGAAATGTCGCAGAGTGGCTGTTGGCATCTTCGATATAGCTGTTGTTCTCCGGATAGAGACAGAGGAGAGAGAAATCGCCGATGGACAGGACGTCGCCGGCCCGGGCATAAGAAAACGGAATAGATCGTGTATTGGCGGCCTCACGGATATCATCGTAGCGGCTGTCGGTTTCCGCGGCAGCGGGCAGCAGAAGCTGTCCGACGGCAATGTCTTCAGTCTCAGTCAGAAGATAGAGGAGACCACTGATGTGATCCTGGTCACTGTGGGAGAGGATAGCGAGGTCAATGCGGGCGATGCCCTGGGATTTGAGATAGGGCAGACAGACCTTCTTGCCGAGACTGCCGGAGGAGGTGGAACCCATATCTATGGTAATGACGGCATAGCCCTGACGGAGCACGAAGCCGTCGCCCTGACCGACATCCAGTGCGGTGACGGTGAGATTTTTTGGCGGGCGCGGCGGCAGCAGAAAGAGCGCAAGCAGCAGGGGGAGAAGGACAAGAGGCAGCGGGATGGGATTGTGTTTTGCCGGTGGTGACTGTCGTGCAGTGGGTGCTGACGGCAGTTTTGAGGGAGTAAAGGACACTTGTGCAAATGCTTGCTGTGCCGCGAGTATCGGCTGTGCCTGAGAAAGGTTCGGCTGTATTTGTGCAAGGGATTCAATCTGTACATGCCGATGCTTGAGCAAAGCACAGAACAGGAAGAAAAGCAGATAATAGCAGAGAATGGCCGGGAGCTTCGGCTGCCCAGGCAGGAAGCGTGCGCCGGGAAGCCTGGCCGCCAGTGTGCAGAGCAGCGTATAGAAGCTGAGGATGCCGTGGGCACTGCCGATACAGATCAACGCAAGCGGCATGGAAATAAAGCTGCTGCAGACGGCGAGCAGCGCAGCGTACACGAGAAAGCTCAGAAGCGGCAGCACCAGAAGATTCAGAAGTATGCTGTAAACCGGCAGCTGAAAATAGTGATACAGCAGAATGGGCAGCGTGAAGAGCTGCAGGAGCAGTGACTGGGCGATGCCGGACAGGAAGGGATGCGCAGGAGTTGGCAGCTCCGCCGCAAGAGCCAGGGAGAATACGGCACCGAAGCTCAGCTGGAAGCCGGCGCTGAAGAGGAGATACGGCCGATACAAAAGCAGCAGCAGACAGGCTAGGGACAGCGCCGAAAGCATGTCGTAGGTGCGGCCCAGAGAGCGGGAGAGAAATTGGACCAGCAGCATGATCACGGCCCGCAGCGCGGAACCGGAACAGCCGGTCAGAATACCGTAGCCGAGGATCAGTACGGCGGAGAGAACGGCGGCCGCCGAATGGTTTAGCCGGAGCTTCCGGAGCAGCCGGTAGAAGCCCATGCCGAGGATGGAGAGATGCAGGCCGGATACCGCAAGGATATGGGCGATGCCGTTGTCCTGGTAGAGCGTCTGCAGCTCTTCGTCCAGCGCAGATTTATCGCCGAGCAGCATGGCCTGCAGTACACCGGCATCCTTCGGCGGCGCCAGCATTTCCAGAATATGCTGAATTTTTTCACGGACGTTTTGAATCAGCACCTGGTAGGGGAGTGCCTCGCCGTCGGTGATTTCCAGTCGCTCACCGTACATGGAGCCGCTGAGGCCGAGCCCTGCGGCATAGAGCGGATAGTCGAATTCGCCTTCATTAGCGGGAGAGGCTAAGGGCGCCATTTCGCCGTAGGTCGCAGCGACCTGGCCGGGATAGACAGACACCGGCACAGAAAGATAGATCATGACATCGCCAACTGGCTGCTGATAGCGTGCCCGGAGTGCCTCCGGGGCATCGTCGGGAAGGCTTTCGAGAGAACCGAAGGCACTCGAGAGCCGGGCGTCCTTCAGTCGGATGCGGCTCTGCTCGTTGGCATAGTGATACTCCGTGACGGTGCCCTCGAGCTTTGTCACAAGCTCCGAGAAGGCGGCAATGCGGCTGCGCGCAGCGAGAAGCTCCCGGCGGACATACCGGAAATGCAGACTGAAGAAGCCGCAGCAGAGCAGCAGAAGAATGGAGGACAGCAGAGTGAGGCGTTTATGACGCAGGCTGAGGGCGAAAAAGCAGAGCAGAAAGATGACGGCGACGCAGCGAAGAAAGCGGCCGGCTTCCGGGGCAGCGATGAGCTCTGCCAGAACACAGGTGACGGCCAGCCAGAAGAGAGGACGGCGGTAGTTCACGGGGACTCCTTTGGGATGAGTGGGAGATGGTAATTGTTTTGCGCCTCTAAATCGCCACATCGCGCAGTGTGTAACACTGTGGCAAACAGTTACCGGGAAATGTCGGCGATGCGACGGCGGCGAAAAGGCCGGAAAAAAAGAATTACAGAAGACGTAAAAAATAACGGCTGATATAAATGCACTGAATAAAAACTTAATTCAATAATAGCAAAGCACAAATAAATGCGCAATATGGATTTTGAAAATTCATGGAAACCGTGAAATAGGAGAGCTTGGATTCGAGCCCGTGACAATAAAAAATCCTCTCCGTCAGGCGAAAACGGAGAGGATTAAAAATTCTTTATGAGACCCGATGAAATCGGAAATTACTGCATATCAGATACAGCCTTGGAGATGTGAGCAACCTTGCGGGAAGCATTGTTTGCCTTGTAGATGCCCTTGCTGTGTGCCATGCAGATCTTCTTCTGTGCGGTCTTCAGAGCGGCCTGAGCAGCTTCCTTATCGCCGGACTCAACGGCTGCGTAAACCTTCTTGATGTAGGTCTTAACCTCGGAACGGATAGCCTTGTTGCGGGCATTTCTGTCCTGTGCTACCAAAATTCTCTTCTTTGCGGACTTGATGTTTGCCATAGTGATCTCACCTTTCTTCAAATATGAAATGTATTTTCTCAGGTGTTTTCAAAAACCTGGACACGGACAGTTTGAAAACATGCTTCCTAATAATATATAAAGGACCTGCTCCTTGTCAAGGAAAAATGCCTGAAAAAACGCACAAAAATCGGCGCAAAAGCCGGGAAATTCGTCGGAGCGGCGGGGCTGATGGTGGAAAAATGCGGAAAGCCATGGTATGATTAGGCATTGATATAAACGACGGAATTTTGGAGTGCAAATGGAAAAGACAGAAATCGATCAGAGCAAAATCAGAAATTTTTGTATCATTGCCCACATTGACCACGGCAAATCCACGCTGGCTGACCGGATCATCGAGCTGACCGGCACCCTGACGGAGCGGGAAATGCAGTCGCAGGTGCTGGACAATATGGATATCGAGCGGGAGCGGGGCATCACCATCAAATCCCAGACCACCCGCATTGTCTACAAGGCGAAGAACGGGGAGGAGTATATTTTTAACCTCATCGATACCCCGGGCCACGTGGACTTTAACTATGAGGTTTCCCGGGCGCTGGCGGCCTGCGACGGTGCGATCCTGGTGGTGGACTGCACGCAGGGCATTCAGGCCCAGACACTGGCGAATACCTATCTGGCGCTGGATCATGACCTGGAGATCCTGCCGGTGATCAACAAGATTGATCTTCCCTCGGCGGATCCGGAGGGAACGGCGAAGGAAATCGAGGATGTCATTGGCATCGAAGCCATGGATGCGCCCCGCATTTCTGCGAAGACCGGTCTCAATGTGGAGGAGGTGCTGGAGGCCATCGTGGAGCGTCTGCCGGCGCCGGAGGGTTCCAAGGAGAATCCTCTCCAGGCCCTGATTTTCGACTCTCTGTACGATTCCTACCGCGGCGTCATCATTTTCTGCCGGGTAAAGGAGGGCAGCGTCCGGAAGGGAACGCCTATCCGGCTGATGGCCACCGGCGCAGAATTTGCTGTAACAGAGGTCGGCTACTTCGCACCGGGACAGTTCATTCCCTGCGAGGAGCTTTCTGCCGGTATGGTGGGCTACATTACCGCATCCATCAAGAGCATAAGAGATACCCGGGTGGGCGACACGGTGACCTCTGCGGAGAATCCTGCCGCGGCACCTCTGCCGGGCTACAAGAAGGTGCAGAGCATGGTGTTCTGCGGTATCTATCCGGCAGATTCCACGAAGTATCCGGATCTCCGGGACGCACTGGAGAAGCTGCAGCTTAATGATGCGGCACTCCACTATGAGCCCGAGACCTCGGCGGCCCTGGGCTTCGGCTTTCGCTGCGGCTTCCTGGGGCTCCTGCATCTGGATGTGATACAGGAGCGTCTGGAACGGGAATACGATCTCGACCTGGTGACCACAGCGCCTTCTGTTGTGTACCATGTATACAAAACCGACGGCACTATGATGGAGCTTACCAATCCTTCGAATCTGCCGGATCCGGCGGAAATCGACCATATTGAGGAGCCGATTGTGGAGGCGGAGATTATGGTGACCTCCGAGTATCTGGGATCCATTATGACGCTCTGCCAGGAGCGGCGAGGCGTTTATAAGAGCACGGAATACATCGAGGCTACCCGCGCGATCCTGAAGTATGATCTTCCGCTGAATGAGATCATCTATGATTTCTTCGATGCACTGAAGTCCCGGAGCCGGGGCTACGCCAGCTTCGATTATGACCTGAAGGGATACCAGACCAGCAAGATGGTGAAGCTCGATATTCTGGTGAATAAGCAGCAGATCGATGCGCTCTCCTTCATTGTCCATGCGGACTCGGCCTACGAACGAGGCAAGAAAATGTGTGAGAAGCTGAAGAAGGAGATTCCCCGTCAGCTCTTCGAGATTCCCATTCAGGCAGCCATCGGCGGACACATCATGGCCCGGGAGACCATCAAGGCCCTGCGGAAGGATGTGCTGGCCAAGTGCTACGGCGGTGACGTTTCCCGTAAGAAGAAGCTGCTGGAGAAGCAGAAGGAAGGAAAGCGAAGGATGCGGCAGTTTGGTAATGTCGAAATCCCCCAGAGTGCCTTTATGAGCGTGCTGAAGCTGGATGAGGAATAAATGGAGTTATAACTCCCATGAATTAAAACTTTCCGATTCTCCTTGAATTCGGAATATCATGGGAATATACTAAGTGAAGTTCTAAACTTATTAAGAAAAGAGGCTGTAAACTTATGGCAAAGAAGAACCTGGACTGGTCCAATATCGGATTCAATTATCATGTAACAGACAAGAGATACATTTCCAACTATAAGGATGGCAAGTGGGATGACGGTCAGCTCATTGGTGATGCCAATGTGGTGCTGAATGAGTCAGCCGGTATTCTGCAGTACTGCCAGCAGGTATTTGAGGGCATGAAGGCTTATACCTGGGAGGACGGCAGCATCGTTTGCTTCCGCCCGGATCTCAATGCAGAGCGTATGTATACATCTGCGCAGAGACTGGAGATGCCGCCCTTCCCGGTAGAGCAGTTCCTGGAGGCTATTGATGCCACAGTTCTCGGAAATGAAGACTGGGTACCGCCCTATGGCTCCGGCGCCAGCCTTTATCTTCGTCCCTATGAGTTTGCTACCGGTCCGGTTATCGGTGTAAAGCCGGCCAGCGAGTATCAGTTCCGTGTATTTGCAACACCGGTTGGCCCGTACTACAAGGGCGGTGCAACACCGGTTGCTCTGCAGGTGTCTGATTTTGACCGTGCGGCACCCCATGGTACCGGCGCGGTGAAGGCCGGCCTGAACTATGCCATGAGCCTGCATTCTTCTGTTCTGGCACATTCTCAGGGCTTTGCAGAGAATCTGTACCTTGATGCCGCTACCAGAACCTATGTAGAGGAGACCGGCGGCTCCAACACCATCTTCGTAGACAAGCAGGGACATCTGGTTGTGCCGAAGTCCAACTCCATCCTGCCGTCCATCACAAGACGTTCCATCGTTTATGTGGCTGAGCATTATCTTCACCTGACTGTGGACGAGCGTCCGGTGAAGTACGAGGAGCTGCCTGACTTCAAGGAGTGCGGTCTCTGCGGTACAGCAGCTGTAATTTCTCCGGTAGGAAAGATCGTGAACCACGACGAGACCATCGAATTCCCGAGCGGCATGGAGCATGCCGGTGAGGTCATCGGAGAGCTCTACAATACACTGACAGGCATCCAGAACGGCAAGATCACTGCGCCGGAGGGATGGATCAGAGTGATTAAATAATATCGTAACTGTTTAGCACCGCATCGCCACATCGCTTCGCGATGCGCGATGTGGCGGTTTAGAGGCGCTACGCGCCTTATCCGCCACCAGAAAAATATCAAAAAAGCTTCTCTGTAATCCTGGGGCAGCGAGAGCGTAGAAGTTTGCGGCAGCAAAGCTTCTTTGTCAAAACAACAATAAAAGGGCCTTTGCCATAGAGCAAAGGTCCTTTTTGCGTATATGGATACAGAAAACCCGCCGGGCCGAAGCACAGCGGGTTTGAAATTGGGA
>CAZJQX010000074.1:4158-10853 GCA_964548305.1 uncultured Lachnospiraceae bacterium | reverse complement strand
GCCTCCTCCCGCTCCCGAATTTCGGATACGGTATGCTTCGGAAAAAGCTTCGTGGCCGCTTCATGCGGATATCGGTAATTTCGACAGTTCTCTGCCTGCTGCCGCTCCGCTTCCGCCGGCTCCCGGGCAAAAAGCGCTGTCTGGAAGTCCTCTGCTAATGCCACGGTATCCGCCAGCTCCGACTCCTCCTTCTTGAGCAGGCTGTCCGAATTGTCTGTATACAGCCGGATCGGTCCGTGCGTCTGCCAGAGACGCTCCCCCTCTGCCATCAGAATCCAGTCCAGAAGGCATGCGGCACTGCGGATCGTGCTGCCGGACAGCGTCCGCCCGCATTCCCCGTAACGTGCAATCGCCTTTTCCGGATCCGCACAGGTGCCGCTCATGATCAGCTTGTTTTCTGCACGGGTCATCGCCACATAGAGCACCCGCAGCTCCTCGCCCAGCTGCTCGGATGCTATTTTTTCCCGGACGCCCAGTTTCCGAAGCGACGGATAGCGGATTCTCCGTTCCGGATCGACATAGTCCGTGGCAATGCCCAGGGACGGATCGATCAGCACATTGCCGCTGAGATCCATTTTGTTGATGCGGCGCCCTAATCCTGCCAGGAACACCACCGGGAACTGCAGTCCTTTGGACTTATGAATGGACATGATCCGCACCAGATCGTTCTGCTCCGACAGCACGGAGGCCTCGCCCTGGTCGTTGTTGTACTTCTTCAGCTTCTCGATATACCGAATGAAATCAAAGAGTCCGCGATAGGAGGTCTTCTCAAAGGCCAATGCCGAATCGATCAACTGGTCAAGATTCGCTCTGCGGCGCTCGCCCGCAGGCTGGGCAGACACGTAGTTGTAATAACCTGTTTCATCGTAGATCCGGTACAAAAGCTCATGAATGCTGAGATAATGTGAAAGCTCCCGGAAATGCGAAAGCTCCCGGTAAAAGTTATCCAGCTTTTCCTGCAGTGCCGGCGACAGCGGCTTCTCTTCTGATTCCTCCGGCACAGCTGAAGCTTCCGTTTTCTCACTGCCTTTTTCCGCAGCAGCTTCTTCAGCAGCAGTCACTCTTGCCCCGGCTTCTGCAGCCGCTGCGGTCTTGATCTCCTCTGCCTTGTCAATTGCGGCTTCATCATCTGCCGATGTCTCGTTTTCCTCATTTTCAGCCTCTTCCGGCTGCCGAAGCGCCTCTTCGCCGGCGAAGCGATGCTCCAGTCCGCCCCGGGCAACCACGATTTCCGCCAGCTCTTCGTCCGTGAAGCCGTAGATCGGCGAGCGCAGCACCGCTGCCAGTGGAATGCTCTGCCGCGGATTGTTGATGATGCTCAGCAGCGAAAGCACTGTCTCCACCTCAACAGCAGAGAAATAGCCCTCGCTCGACGTACAGTAGGCAGGGACACCTTCATTACCCAGTACAGACACCATCGTGTCCGCAATGCTGCCCGGCGAGCGCAGCAGTATCACCATATCGCGATAATGATATCCCTCCTCCCGCAGCTTCCGAATGCGCGCAGCAATCACCCGGGTTTCCGCCTCTGTCTTGTCCATGGCATTGTCGCCATCGCCGTCCTGCACAGAAACGAGATGAAGCTCCGTATGACAATCCTTCGCAAGCTCCGACTCCGACAGGATTCTGCCGGGATGCAGACTGCTCTCCTCTGTATACAGGATACCGCCGACCTCCTCCTTCATGACCCGGAAGAAAACAGCATTGGCCGCATCCAGCACTTCTTTTCGACTCCGGAAATTGCTGGAAAGCTCAATTTTCGGATACGCCGGATCACGATATTTTTCGAGAAAGAGATCCGGGCGCGCCAAACGAAAGCTGTAAATGCTCTGCTTCACATCGCCCACCTGGAACACATCCGGTCTGCCGAAGCGCTCCGCAGACAGCGCCTCAACTAATGCCTCCTGCACATAGTTTGAATCCTGGTACTCGTCCACCAGAATTTCCCGGAGACGGCCGGCATAATCATCCGCAATCGAAGACGGTTTCCGCTCCGTCCCTTCTCCTGTATAAAGGATTTCCAATGCACAATGCTCAAGATCCGAGAAATCCAGCATCCGCCGCCGACTCTTCTCCTCCTGAAAGCGTTCCATGAATTCCCGGGTAAGTGTCACCAGAACATGAATATTCTCATCAATGCCCTGCTGCACCTCCTCCAGCACGGCAGGCTCCGGCAGAATCAGCTGCTTCTGCAGATTCTGCACTTCCTTTTTTACACGATCCCGAATCGGCGTCACAAGTCCCTTCTTCTCCGCCTTGCTGGCCTTCAGTCTGCCGAAGCTTATCCTCTGCACCGCCTCAGAAAGCTGCTCCGGTGTTTCCGCCTCTTCTGCTGTCGTAAGCCTATTCAGCTCCTCGGTCAATGTCGGAATATAGCCCTCCGGGCCATCTTCCTCCTCGCAGATTTCCAGGGCATGGCGATATTCCTCTGCAAAATCATGCAGCCGGCTGCACACTGTATGCAGAAGGTGATTTTCCGCTTCGTTCTGCTCATGCTTTTCCGCTTCGTCGAGATACTCCTTCGGCCAGGGATTGGCAGAGGCATATTCATAGACCTTCAGAATCAGCTCCTCGATACCGGTGTCATCCTTTCCCCGGGTATAGCTGTCCACAAAGCGCAGGAACTGCTCGTCCTGCTCCTCATAATGCTGCTCCAACAGCTCCCGGATGATATCCCCCTTCAGCAGATTCAGCTCTCCCTGTTCTCCGAGACGAAATGCCGGATCCAGACCGATGACGGCATAATTTTCCGTGATCAAATGCTTGCAGAAGGCGTCTATCGTGCAGATATCTGCATTTTGAATGTTGCCGGCTTCCCGCACCAGCCGCTCATTCTGCGGTTCCTTCCGCAGACGTTCCAAAAGCCCCTTCCGGATGCGCTCCCGCATTTCCTGGGCCGCTGCATCCGTAAAGGTCATCACCACCATTTCCGAAAGAGATACGGGATCCTCCGGGTCGGTGATCCGTTCCAGAATATGCTCCACCAGCACCGCTGTCTTGCCGGAGCCGGCCGCTGCCGCCACTAGAAGATTTCCCTCCCGGTGCCGAATAACCGCTTCCTGCTCCTCCGTCCAATGCATTCCCATAAATCACTCCTGTTTCTCGTCCTTCTCTTCTGTCAGTCTCGCCCAGATCTCCTCCGGCTTCAGCCCCTCCAGCTCTCTGTAGGCAAATCCCTCTATCCGGGGATCAAAGCAGCAGACCGCATGATAGGGACAGAAGCTGCAGTTGTTCCGTTTCGGATTCTCCCGTATCGGACGAATGCCGATTTCACCCTCCCGGATGCGCTGTCCGTCCCTCTGCAGACGTTCATCTATAAAACGCTCCAACGCCCGGAACATCGCTGTCGATGCCGCCGATTTCTTCTTCGGATCTGCCGCGCCGTCCTTCAGACTCAGCGGCACAATATCCGACTCCTTCTTTGCCTCCCTGTCCATATGCCGGATACTTTCCGGATCCGTGTTGATGAGGCCATCCATCCGCAGCGTCCGCAGGCGGTCTGTCTCGGTCTCCTCCTCCGTCTGCCCCGGCACATACGGCAGAATCGGGTCATCAATATGGTAATAGAACATACCGGCCGGTACAATTTCCTTCTCCGGATACCGATTCCGAAGATTCGTCAGCAACACATTCATATATGTACTGAGCTGCAGCTGCAACCCGTTGTATACTTTATTCAAATCAAATGCGGTTTTTCCGGACTTATAGTCGATTACCCGCACGTAGACACGCTCCGCATCCTCGCAGAGATCCACCCGGTCAATGCGGCCGTTCAGCCGAATGCCGTGCCGCACCAGATCGAAGCTCTTCTCCATTTCCGTTGTATGGAAATCACCGCGCCGCAGCTGCTCTGCCAGCACCTGAAGTGTGGTCTCTGTAATGTCCTTGAGCTTTCGAAGCAGATATCGGTTCCGGGCATTCTCCGCTAGCAGCTTTCCGCCTTCGTCCTCACTGACCGCCGTCACCGCCCGTTCCGAAAGCTTCGTCAGCGCCTCTCTGTCTAGCTCCCAGAGCGGCTTTCCATCCTCCTCAGCCATGCGAAAGGCCCGTTCAATCGCACTGTGATAAAGTGTACCCAGATCAAAGGCCTGCACCTCATAGGTTTTCCGTTCCGAAAGCCGCAGCCCATACTTCAGAAAATGCGCAAACGCACAGCCGTTAAAAAGCTCCATCCGGGTGACAGAGCCGCTGATCATCTGTCCGTAAAGTGCCTCCGCCGCAGACAACTCCAGCCGGCTTTCGGTATAGCGGGTAAATGCTGCCGACAGCAGCTGACGGGCTGACTCCCGACCTTCCGGCTTCTCATACAGAATCTTCAGCCGGTCCAGCATCCGTTTTTCTTCCGACGTTTCCTCCTGCCCGAAACGAAGCAGCAGCTCCGGCAGCGCCCGGGAAAGCTCCCGCAGCAGCTCCTTCTCAGTATAAATGCTTCTCTCATGTCTCCGAAGCGACTGCACCGAAAGCCCCGGCAGCAGCTCGCAAAGTTCTGAGATCAGCCCCGCCGGCTTCAGCGCCTTTCCGGCTCTTCCCTTCAGCGGATAGCTGATCACCAGCTTTCCGGAAGGATTCAGCAGCGCCCGGTAGATATAGAAGCGCCCCACCAGCGCATCCTCCATACGGTCCGGCGCCAGCTCAATCTCCGCCTCTCGGAAAAGCTTCCGCTCCCGGTCTCCCAGCAACTTGCTGCCGGAATCCGCCTTCGGGATCAGGGAAGCATTGGCACCGGCCAAGAAAAAGTACCGCGGCGACTGGAAGCGGGAGCGGGTAATGTCTCCGATCACCACCTGATCCAGTGTCGCCGGAATCATGCGCACCGCCGCTTCCTGAATGCCGGCGTCCAGCACCTCCCGGTATTCCGCTCTCGAAATCGGCAGCTCCCCAAGAAGCTCCGACAATCTGTCCAGTACCTGATAAAGCGCGGTAATGCCCTGCCGCAGCTCCTCGGCCCGGTTTTGCTCGCCTGCCCGCTCCTGCCGCTCCGCCATGTGAAGCACCGTTTCCTCTGCCCTCAGCTCGATCAGTAGCTCCCGCAGCGCCTGTACCCGCACAGAAACCGCCGCATTTCTCTCCGCTGTTTTTTCACGCATGGAGAGCAGCGGTGTGATCCACTTGACACGCAGCTTCTCATACTGCTCCCATTCCCGACTGTAGGCCGCCGGTCCCCGCAGCCCCTTTTCCCGAAGATAATTTTCAAAAAGGTCGATTTCATTTTCCTCTGCCGGTGAAGACTTCGGCAGCGCCCGCAGGAAACGCAGGACCGCGTCAAAGCTGAAGCCCTGGTCCACAGCCGCCAGCGCAGCCCGCATTACCTCCGCAAAGGGAGAATCCAGCAGGCTCCCTGCATCATCAAAGAAATAGGGAATACCCGCCTCCGAAAAGGTTTTGAATACAATATCCCGATAGTCGGATGGCGCCGTCAGCATAATGCCGATATCCTGATACCGCAGGCCCTCCTCCCGAACCGCCCGCTCGATCTCCGAAACGATAAATTCAATTTCGCTCTTCTGGTCCGGTGCTTCCCAGATCGTTACTGAATTCTGCGGCTGTTCCGCGCCGGAATCGTCCTTCTTTTCTGCCGACTCCGTCTCAGCCGCTCCCAATGCATTCCGGTAAAGCAAATGCTCAATTCGGCCAAGCGCCGGTGCCTCCGCAAAGCGCGGCAGCGGCTCTTGCTTTTCCCGCAGCTCTCCCGTCACCGCATCATAGCGGTTAAGATCCACTGCCGACAAAAGCGGTATGTTCAGCTGCTCCGCCATTTTGCTGAGCCTCTGCGCCGTCTGCCGGCTCAGATAAAAGAGATCCTCCGGGCCACAGCTTTCGTACACACGATCTGTCTCATCATCACGAAGGCAGATTGCGACCTGTATACCGCTCACCTTCGGCAGCAGCTCCTCCAGAATGCGCAGCTGCACCGGTGTGAAGCCCGTGAAGCCGTCGAAAAGCAGCTCAGCGCCATCAAAAATCCGGGACTCCGGCAGCGCCTCATAGAGCCGGTCCAGCAGCTCTTCCTCCGCCATGAAGCCATGACTTTCCATATAGGAAAGAAACGCCTCAAAAATCAGCGCAAGATCGTGCAGCTTACTCTTCACATAGGGAGAATCCGTCCGTTCCGCCACAAGATCCAGTGTCTCCGGCACAATCCGGTACTGATAAAATTCGGAAATCTGGGACTTCAGCTGATCCAGAAAGCCCGGCTTATTCAGCTGGCTCTTATAGAGACTCAGCTTCGGCGCAAGCTTTCCCAATATTTCCCGCAGGATCATGATCTTTCCGAGATCATCAATAATGCGCGGCAGTTCAATGCCCCGCTCCTCAAAAACCCGGTATGCCATACGCTGAAAGCTCATGACGTCGATGTTCAGGATGCCGTGCCCCCGGTTCTCCGGATGTGCCAGGATCCGCCGCTGCATTGCCAGCGTATCCTGCTCCGGCACCACCAGAATCCACTGCTTCCGAAAGTCCTTCGGTGCCTCCTGCAGCATCCGCCGCATCAGATATTCTGTTTTTCCGGCGCCCGCACCGCCGAAGACAAATTGAATGGACATGCATTCTTCCTCCGTTGTCTGACTGATAAGCTCAGTATAGCATGCATTGAACGGACGTTCAAGTTTAATGCAAACCAAGATTCATAATGCAGGCATCAAAAAAGACGCACAGCCAAGCCGTGCGCCTCTCGGAATTATATTCTTTTTAGT
>CAZJQX010000074.1:0-4058 GCA_964548305.1 uncultured Lachnospiraceae bacterium | reverse complement strand
GAGAGACGGATGGTGTTTCTCTGGATGTTCTGATCCAGCAGCTCGGCCTCATTGCACTCTGAGTGCGTGGTGGAAGCCGGGTGGATGGCCAGTGATTTCACGTCGGCAACATTAGCCAGCAGGGAGAAGAGCTCCAGATTGTCGATAAAGTCCTTCGCCTTGCGCTCATCGCCCTTGATGTTGAAAGTGAAGATGGAGCCGCCGCCGTTCGGAAGATACTTCTCATAGAGTGCCTTCTGAGCCGGATCAGTGCTTGCTGCCGGGTGAGAAACGGACTCAACCTGCGGATGCTTGGACAGGTACTCCACCACTGCCAGCGCATTGGATACATGTCTCTCGACACGGAGTGCCAATGTCTCCAGGCCCTGCAGAAGGAGCCATGCATTAAGCGGTGCGAGGCAAGCGCCCTCGTCACGAAGCACGATGGCACGGATGTAGGTGGCAATGACGGCCGGTGCTGTGTCCTTCGCGAAGCTTACGCCGTGATAGGATTCGTTCGGCTCCACCAGCCAGGGCCACTTGTCTCCCTTGGAGGCCCAGTCAAACTTGCCCGCATCTACAATGATGCCGCCCAGGGTTGTGCCGTGTCCGCCGATGAACTTGGTTGCGGAATGCACAACGATATCTGCACCGTACTCGATAGGTCTGATCAGATAAGGTGTAGCGAAGGTATTGTCGATGATCAGCGGCAGTCCGTGCTTATGTGCCACATTTGCCCATGCCTCAATGTCAGTCACTTCACCGTTCGGGTTGCCCAGCGTCTCAACGTAGAGCGCCTTGGTATTCGGCTGAATGGCTGCCTCTGCACCGGCCAGATCTGTGGGCTCCACGAAGGTGGTGGTCACGCCGGAATCCGGGAAGGTATGTGCCAGGAAGTTGTAGGTACCACCGTAGATGTTCTTGGCAGATACGATATGATCACCGGCATGAGCAACAGCCTTGAATGCATAAGTGACAGCTGCAGCACCGGAGCTGACAGCCACAGCTGCGACACCGCCCTCCAGAGCGGCTACTCTCTGTTCGAACACATCCACTGTGGGATTGGTGAGTCTTCCGTAAATGTTGCCGGCATCCTTCAGTGCGAATCTGGCCTCAGCGTGATCGGAATTGTTGAAGACGAAGGAAGATGTCTGATAAATAGGAACCGCTCTTGCGCCGGTTGCCGGATCCGGCTTTTCCTGTCCTACATGAAGTGCCTTTGTATCGAATCCCAGATTTCTCTCTGCGTATGTCTTCTTAGCCATTTTTTTGTCCTCCTCATTTTATGCTGAGCACCGATGTCCTTCTGTTCGGTGCGTCACCTCTTTGTGATGGCTAAATACTATCATGCTCCCATGGTCTCGTCTAATACCTGAATTTTTGATTTGGTTATAGACCCAGTTTATATATCCGGCAGCATTTTTCATAGGATAATGTCTTGCCGCCCCGCATCTGGTCTTATATTTTATTTCATTTCTGGTAATTCACATGACTCCAACGGATGATTATAATGCCACTAAGTTAAAAGCCGGGCCGGACAGGCCGGGCAAGAGAAGGAGGCAATGATTATGAAAAACAACACCTATAAGCTTTCTCTGGGCGCACTTTTCGCAGCCCTCTCCTATGTGGTTTTCACCTTCCTGCAGTTCAAGATCTTCCTGCCGGGCGGCGATGCCACCTCAATCCACTTCGGAAATGCCGTCGTAGTCCTCGGTGCTCTGATTCTGGGCGGTCCTCTGGGCGGCATTGCCGGCTCCATCGGCATGACCATCGGCGATCTGCTGGATCCGGTATACATTATCTATGCACCGAAGACCTTCGTCCTGAAGCTCTGCATCGGTCTCATCAGCGGCTTCGTAGCACACAAGCTGGGGCATATTGATGACAGCAACGATCGAAGTCACATCTTCCGTTATGTACTGGCTGCTGCCATTGCAGGACTGCTCTTCAATGCCGTTTTCGATCCGCTGGTGGGCTACTTCTATAAGATTGTGATCGTCGGAAAGCCGGCGGCCGAGGTGACCCTCACCTACAACATCGCCGCATCTGCCATCAATGCCGTGGCATCCACCATCATTTCCACAGTGATCTACATGGCACTGTATCCGGTGCTCAGAAAGCAGAATCTGATCGTGAAAACCGCATAAAATTCGGTCGATTGCAGTCGATGCCTCAGCATCAAAAAGAAGGTCTTGCATTTCGCAAGGCCTTCTTTTTTACACCAATCCAAATTTTTTCAGCTTCCGCCAGAGTGTCGTCTTGCTGATGCCAAGCTCCTCTGCCGTCCGGGTCCGGTTTCCGAAATTCCGGGACAGGCTGTCCGTAAGACGCCGCTTCTCCATCCGCTCTGTCGCAGACAGGCCGCTGCTGTCTTCCGCCTTTCCCCGACCATTTTCTCCGGCATCCGCATATGCTTCTGCGTTTATCTCAGCTGTTTTATCCGCAAATCGCGCTTTTGAAGTCCAGTCATATTCACCAGATTTCTGGGAACCTGACTTTTCTGCTCTGCTTCTCATTTCGGTGCGCGCCGACATTTCCCCGCCATACAGCGCCGCATACAGCTCCCGTACCTCCTCCGCACCGATACTGCGCTTCCGGGCACAGAGAATCAGACGCTCCAGGAAGCTCTCCAGCTGAATTCGGTTTCCCGGCCAGCGGAGCTTCGGCAGGAGCTGCTCTGCCTCCTTCGTCAGCACATGGAAGCGGCCGTAGCGCTCCGCCAGCATGGTAACATACTCCCGAACCAGAAGCGGGATGTCTTCCGGCGTCTCGTCCAATGCCGGAATCTCGATGGCAAAGGGCCGCAGTCGCTCATAAAGCTCCGGAATCAGCCTCGTCTTAAGCTCCTTGGTCTTGGCCACCGCGATCACGTTTCGGAACATCAGAATTTCCAGCAGCTTTTTCTGGGAGCGAAAATCCAGATTTTCAATGAAATTGATCTGGACAGTGCCCTTTCCGGCGCTGAGAATCCGTCCGTTTCGACCGAAAAGGAGCTCATAGGCATCCTCTCCCGCCACACAGTCGTGGTTAATGATCTTCTCATGGGAATAGCGGGAATGGGTATGAATGGCATGGGCCACAGCATGGTAAAGCGTGCCCACCGGCTCAATGATCAGCTTCGGACAGTCTGTTGCCGAAAGCGTTTCCGCCAGCGTCAGGGCCGCCTGCATTTTCCTGCTCTCGTAGGGGAAATTCACGAAGCTAGCCGCCTTGTCCTCTCCCTGTCGTTCTGCTCGGGGTTCGCTCTTTTCGAAGGTTTCCCCCAGTTTCATGGCCTCCTTGACGGCCGCTGCGATAGCATCCTCTGTGTTGGCCAGAAACAGCGAGGGAATGCCCGCCTCGTCCGCCACCTTCAGCACTGTCGCACCGCCGATGATGAGATCCGCGCGGTCCTCCACCGCCTGCACTGCCGAAGCATGCAGAAGCTCCGGATTCTGCACAAAATATTCCCGCAGCTGCACGCCGCATTTCTCCGCGAGACCCGTCATATCGCAGGCCATGTTCTTGAACATCACCAGTGCGATGTTCGGTGCCGGCTTCCGCAGAATTCGTTTCGCCCGCTCCAGCATATCCATGACGGTCTGCGGCGTCAGCACGATCTCCACCACCGGAATATCGGTATACTGCTTGATAATGGTGGCCTGCAGCCCTCTTGCGATGATAATGTCGGCGCCCTGATTGATGGCCTGCCGCGCCTCTGTAACGGCATTTTCCGTTTCAATGACCTTCATGATGTCCAGCCGGTACTTCAGCTCCTGCAGCACATCGTGGGTCTGCCGGAACATCTCCTCATTAGGCACCAGAAGTGCGATTTTTGACATAGACGTCCTTTCTGCGGTTACTTTCTATTTCATTCTTGCCAGCAATTCGCTTGGCATAAATGCCATCACCTTACTCTTACTGAAATCCTTTATGTTCATTGGTCTCAATCAGCAAGACCATATTTTTCCCTCATGCTTTCTGATTTTACCTCATCAAGATCATAGTCTTTCTTTAAAATGCCCGTCAGATAAGAAACAGAGCCTTCTTTATAGTATTTCTCCGCTGATAAACGGAATTTTTCAAACAACGGATAAAAC
>CAZJQX010000073.1:4561-11351 GCA_964548305.1 uncultured Lachnospiraceae bacterium | reverse complement strand
TCATACCAGCTGATGTAGCCGCCCTCGTTGGTGGCGTGGTAATAGCCGTACTTCTCGGTCTCCAGCATATCCACCAGCAGTCTCGCGAGATCCAGTGTATAGGTGGGTGTACCGATCTGGTCGTTCACCACCCGCACTGTGTCATGGGTCTTTCCCACATTCAGCATGGTCTTAATGAAGTTTTTGCCGTTCAGGCCGAATACCCAGGCGATACGGACAATGAAGTACTTCTCCAGCAGCTCACTGACCGCCAGCTCGCCCTCGAGCTTTGTTCTGCCGTAGACATTCAGCGGTGCGTAATCCCGGCAGTCCGGCTGCCAGGGCTCGGTTCCCTGTCCGTCAAAGACATAGTCGGTGCTGATGTAGATGAACTTCGCGCCCACCTCCTTCGCCGCCTCTGCCAGGCAGCGGGTGCCGAAGGCATTGATCCGCTCCACCTTCTCCTGCTTGTCCTCATCCTCCGCGAGGTCCACTGCTGTCCAGGCCGCACAGTGTACAATCACTGAGGGCTGCAGCTCCCGAACGGTACGGGCCACTGCCTCCGCGTCCGTAATGTCCAGCGAAATATAAGGCATGGAACAAACCGCTGAGCCGTCCTGAATGCCGCTGTACTGGGGAAGCAGATCTGTTCCGACTCCCTCATATCCTCGTGCAGCAAGCTCATTCATGACATCATGTCCCAGCTGTCCGGCCACGCCCGTTACAAATACCTTCATTGGTCTGTTATCTCCGTTTCTAAACTTTATCGTTATAGATGAAATTCGTTTTAGAAGAAATTCTATCACACACAGCCCCGTATGACAAGCAAGGTATATGAAGCCCTGGCCCCTGTTCTTGATTCTCCGGTGTCCCCATGCTACACTTGAAAGCCAGTAAAGTCCGAAAAAAAGATGTAACTATTTAGCACGGATGCGCTGAAGGAGGATGTACAGGCATGAAGAAAAAAGCTCTGATCGCAATGAGCGGCGGTGTGGACAGCTCAGTGGCAGCTGCACTCATGAAGGAGGCCGGCTATGACTGTGTCGGCGTCACCATGAAGCTCTATGACAATGAGGATGTCGGCGTCTGCCGGGCCAATACCTGCTGCACCTTGGCGGACACCGAGGATGCCCGGCAGGTGGCGGACGCCCTGGACATGCCCTACTATGTTTTCAACTTTACGGATGATTTCGAGCAGCAGGTGATTCGCCGCTTTGTGGAAACCTATGAGGCCGGCGGCACGCCCAATCCCTGCATCGACTGCAACCGCTACATGAAGCACGAGAAGCTCTATCACCGGGCTGAAGCCCTGGACTGCGATCTCATCGTCACCGGTCACTATGCCAGAATCGAGCAGGATCCGGAAAGCGGGCGCTGGCTCCTGAAGAAGGCCCGGAATCTGCAGAAGGACCAGAGCTATGTGCTCTACTTCCTGAGTCAGGAGCAGCTGGCCCACACCGCCTTCCCGCTGGGCGAGTACGAAAGCAAGGAGGAGGTGCGGTCCCTGGCCGAGCATTACGGCTTCCTCAACGCCCGGAAGCACGACTCCCAGGACATCTGTTTCGTGGTGAACGGGGATTACGGCGACTTCATTGAAAACTATACCGGAAAGCACTTTGCACCCGGGCCCTTCGTGGATGAGCAGGGCAATGTCTTAGGCACCCACCGCGGCATCATCCGCTATACCATCGGGCAGCGGAAGGGACTGGGTCTGGCCCTGCCGGCACCTATGTATGTATGCGGAAAGGACATGGAAAAGAATGAGGTGATCCTCACTGAGGGCAGTGGTCTCTATTCCCGGCAGCTGATCGCGGAAAACTTCAACTGGATCAGCATGGATGCCCCCGCAGCGCCCATTTCCGTCACTGCCAAAACCCGTTACAAAGCAAAGGAGGCACCCGCTGTTGCGGAGTGCCTCCCGGATGGCCGCGTGCTTCTCACCTTCGCGCAGCCGGAGCGTGCCGTGGCCATCGGCCAGGCCGTTGTTCTGTACGACGGAGAAAATGTCGTCGGCGGCGGTACGATTGTCAACCGGTCTTAAAGATAGCTCGGCTATTCACCGGGCTTACCTATAATTTGCAAGTAAATCCGCCAGGTAAATCTTCCCGGCGTAGGGCTTCATATAGCAGCGAATGCAGCCGCGCTCGGGGAAGCGGCTGGTTTCCCCGACATTATAGCCGTCGCTGTCCGTCAGCAGCACCCGCCGAAGCCGTGTGGTATCCGTAACGCCGGTCAGCCATACCGGAATCTGCAGTGCATATTCATCCGCGCTGGCGTTGATCGGAATGATGGCCACCTCATTTTCATAGATCCGGGCATAGACCACATAGTTTTGTCCCGCCATCAGACGCATGACGGAGCCCCGCTGCAGCACCCGGTTATTGAGCCTTGCCTGGGACAGATATACATGATAGTCAATAAGAGACAGATCCTCCTGTCCCCAGGGATAGGTACGGCGGCTGTCCGGCTCTGTGAGACCGCAGACGCCCGCTTCATCTCCATAATAAATGGTCGGCGCGCCCGGCCAGGTCATCTGCATCATAGCGCCCAGCCGGTACACCGCCGGATTGATGTCCTGACTCGCCGCCTCCGGTCCCAGCTGGGACAGTCGTCCCACATAATGATTCGTCCGCGTCATGAAGCGGGAATGATCATGGTTGGACAGCTGGTTCATAGAGGAGGCAATGGCGCTTTCCGGCATCCTGGACATGTTGTAGAGCATGGACCGGAAAAAGGCTTCTCCATCACCGATCAACGTCGGATTGTAGCTGTCGGAATGCTTCTCCATGCCCGTCAAAAACCAGCTCACCGGCTCCATAAAGGCATCATAATTCATGATGGAATCCCATTCATCACCCTGCAGCCAGGCATACGGATCACCATAGTGCTCCGCCAGAATCACTGCCTCCGGATTGGCCTCCTTCACGACGCGGCGAAAACGCTTCCAGAAGGCGTGGTTATAGGCCTCGGTATGGCCCAGATCCGCCGCCACATCCAGCCGCCAGCCGTCACAGCAGTAGGGTGCGCTCACCCACTTCCGGGCAATGGCCAGCACCTCCTCCTGCAGGGTTTTCGACTCCTCGTAGTTCAGCTTCGGCAGGGTATCATTTCCCCACCACTGCTCATAGGTCTCGTTCTCCGGCCATGCCTCGTCCCGCTTGTCAGAAAAGCCGAAATAGCTGGTATAGGGACTGTCCTTCCGCTCATAGGCCCCGGGCTGATAGCCCTCCTCCGGCCGGTAGAAGCGGCTCTTGTTCATCCACTTATTGAAGGAGCCGCAGTGATTAAACACACCGTCAATGATGACGCGCATGCCCCTGGCATGGCAGGCCTCCACAAAGTGCTGAAACACCAGGTCCGATGCCTCCAGGTTCTCCCGGCTTGTGGTACGGATCCGGTAGCGCTCCGCATGACCGTTGTCCGTATCCCCCTCCGCGAGCAAAGCTCCATTGTCCCGGGGCATGACTCCCACATGAGGATCTATATGGCCGTAGTCCTGCGTATCATACTTATGGTTGGACGGCGACACAAAGAGGGGATTGAAGTAGATCACCCGTACGCCGAGGCTGTAAAGATAGTCCAGCTTCTCCTCCACGCCCTGCAGATCACCGCCGTAAAAGCGATGCACATCAAAGGGCTGGGGCGGAGCGCTCCAGTCCTTTACACCTTCTGCATAACGGCCAAGGTAAATGTATTCATGATCGAGTACATTGTTGTCGGGATTGCCGTCCCGGAAGCGGTCGATCAGGATCTGATACATGATGGTACCCTTGATCCAGTCCGGCACGTGATAGCCGGGAATCAGCCGGAAGGCCAATGCCGGATCATCGCTGTCGGACACGCCCAGACGGTTGTAGCGCACCCGGCTGCCGTCCGTTCCCTCTATCCAGAAAACATAGGAAAGAGTCTCTTCGCCCAGCTGCACTGCAGCTTCAAAGTAATCAAAGTAATGGTCGCTGGCCACCGCCTTCATTTTTTCTGTTTTCTTCAGCTCCGGAAACTCAATATAAACCCCGGCTGCATCCTCCCGCATGGTACGAAAGCGCAGCGTGACCAGGTCTCCCGGATCCGGTTCCTCCGGATTCCGGTAGAAGGCATTTCCCGAGCAATACAGTGCGTCCCAGTTCATTCTGTGCTCCAACCTCCAAGTTCATCCATTGCTTGCCTGATGCAAACTTCTTCACTCAAACTCAACCACTCCGATATACGGAAGGTTCCGATAGCGCTGGTCGTAATCCAGACCGTAGCCCACCACAAATTCATCCGGAATCTCGAAGCAGGAATACTTCACCGGCACCTCCTTCTCCCGGCGGGAGGGCTTGTTCAGCAGCGTGCAGATCTCAATGGAATTGGGCTTTCTGTCCTCCAGGAGCTTGGTCAGATGATTCAGCGTATGACCGGTGTCGATGATATCCTCCACGATCAGCACGTTCTTGCCCTCCAGCGGCTCGTCCAGATCCTTCACGATCTTCACGATACCGGAGCTGGTTGTGCCGCCGCCGTAGCTGGACACGGACATGAAGTCCAGGGAAATGTCGTCGTTCTGCAGGCGCTTTGCCAGCTCACACATGAACATGGCGCCGCCCTTCAGGATACAGATGAGATGAATGGGCTTTCCCTCGTAATCCTTGGAAATCTGTGCTGCCACCTCTTTGATTTTTTCTACTACCTGCTCCTCCGGAATGAGGACTCTTACATGCTCGCTCATGCTTTCTTTCTCCTTTTCATACTGTTGATCTCCCGATGGGTTCTCAGGATCAGCTGCTTTCCCCGGATGTCCCCGCTCATGCGGCAGGGAAGATCCAAATGTGACCCGCCCTGTCGAAAGAGCAGATCATCCAATGCCTTGAGATGCACTGCACCCCAGTCCTTCCGGGGCGTGTCCATGGCCTCCAGCATCGCCATCAGAATATAACGGCGGAGCAGCGGCTTTTCCTGCCGCAAAGTCGGAAGCGACACCCGCAGCTCCGTCAAAATGTCTCCGGCCTCGGATTTTCGGCTCTCTGCATCTCCCGCCGGAGCGGCTTCCCGGTGCCCTTCCACCCAGGCCCCTGCCTGCTGCTGCAGCAGCTCATCTGCTTCCTCCAGAATGGCCGCTGTCGCAGAAATGTGCTCCACCGCCCGGGCATTGATGCCGCGAAGCTCCGGCAGCACCCGCTGACGAAGCCGGTTTCGCGTATAACAAAGCTCTGCATTGCTGGAATCCGTCACATAGGAAAGTCCCGCCGCCGACAGCTCCTCTAGAATCTCCTCCCGGGTCACCGTGAGCAGCGGCCGGATCAGACTGTCCTGCCGGGGCCGCATGCCGCCGAGCCCCCGCAGGCCCGTTCCGCGAATCAGATTATGCAGCACTGTCTCCGCCTGGTCCTCCTGATGGTGGGCCACCGCGATCCGTCCGCTTTCCCGGGACGCTCCGTCGGCAGAAAGCCAATTCTCCAGCGTTTCCTCCAGCGCCCGATAGCGGAGCAGCCGGGCCGCTTCCTCAAGGCCCAGCCCCTTCTCTGCCGCATACTGCGGCACATCAAGGTGTACCGCATGAAAAGGCACCGAAAGCGTCGCCGACATTTCCCTGCTGAAGCTTAGATCCCGCTCCGCCTCCTCTCCACGGATTCCATGCTGCACATGAAGGGCATGAAGTGTAAAGGAAAGCTCCGTTTCCAGGCTCTTCAGGAGCCACAGCAGACAGACAGAGTCCGCGCCGCCGGACAGACCGAGAAGCACATGGGCTCCCGGCGGAATCAAAGACTTTTCTATTATATAATTTTTTACCCGATTTCGTACAGACATTGTTAGACCAAATCAGAAGGCTTCGCATACGCAAAGCCCTTTATACGCTCGCCGCTAAGTCATCGCTCCAGGCACCATCGCTCCAGGACCCCGTAAGCGAAGCTTCCGCTCTTCCCAGAGCGATAAAAAATCCCCTTCTGGTTCCGGCAGCCAAGCTGCAGAACCCGGAAGGGGCAAATGCTACTGTTCCGGCTTTACGATCACCTCGTCGGGCATCTTCAGTCCGAAGATCTCCCGTGCCTTTTCCATGATGTATTCCTTGGTTTTCACATACACCTTCTGCTCCTGGAGCTCCTCAGAACGCAAGGACTCGGAAGCATAGGCCGCATCCAGGCTTTCCTCTATGGCCTGATACTCCCGGTTCTGGGCCCGCAGCCCGGAGCCCCGGATCGTAACCGCCACTGCCAGAAAGGCCACCACCACGATGATGCCCACGAGTGCCGTTCTATTTTCCATACCGCCCCGCCCGGGGCTTCTGTGTCCGTTCATAAATACCTGAAAAGCTCAGCAGCCTCATTCTTCCGTACGGTTTCCGCCACTGAAATGACCTCTGCCCGCACGGACTTCTCGCCGAAGCGAATCTCGATGACATCCCCGACCTTTACATCATAGGACGCCTTCTGCACTTTATCATTGACACTGACTCTGCCGGTATCGCAGGCCTCATTCGCTACGGTCCGCCGCTTGATCAGCCGGGATACCTTCAGATACTTGTCGAGTCTCATGCGTTGACTCTGTCCTTCAGAGCCTTGCCGGCCTTGAAACGAGGCATCTTGGATGCTTCAATCTTCATGGTCTCGCCGGTTCTCGGATTTCTGCCCTCACGAGCAGCTCTCTCGCTGACCTCGAAGGTACCGAAGCCGATAAGCTGTACCTTGTCGCCCTGCTCCAGTGCCTCAGCCACAGCGTCAAAAACAGCCTTTACTGCTGCATCTGCATCCTTCTTGGAAAGCTCTGCCTTCTCAGCTACTGCAGCTACCAAATCCATTCTGTTCATTTTTAAAATCCTCCGTATTTCCGCGGC
>CAZJQX010000073.1:0-4461 GCA_964548305.1 uncultured Lachnospiraceae bacterium | reverse complement strand
TCCGTCAGCAGCTTCTCCAGCTGCTGCAGCGTTTCCTCCATGGTCCAGCGGCTTTCCGAGGGACGCTGCTTGTACGCCAGCATAGGCGCTGCGCCGCCGGTAAAGCGAAGCTGTCCGTTGGCTTCCTTTACCAATGCCGGGATACGCTCTGCCCGCAGCACGGCCTTCTGCCGGAACAGAACCCGGTAGCTGCCTCTGCCGATCGTAAGCTCCGTAGCCGAGCAGCGGTGGCCCAGGGCCTTCAGACGGGCAATCGCCAGCAGATTCTGCACCTCCCGGGGCAGCTCTCCAAAGCGGTCCGTCAGCTCATCCTGCATGTCCATGTAATCCTCATTATTCTCTATAGTAGAGATCCGCTTATAGGCATCCAGCTTCTGTCCCTCGTTGGAAATATAGCTATCGGGAATGAATGCATCGATGGCACATTCCACCTGGGTATCGAAGCTGTCCTCTTCGGCCAGCTCGCCCTTCTCCTGCCGCACCGCCATGTTCAGAAGCTTGCAGTAGAGCTCGTAACCCACCGCCTCCATGTGGCCGTGCTGCTCCGCACCCAGCACATTTCCGGCGCCCCGGATCTCCAGATCCCGCATGGCGATGCGGATGCCGGAGCCGAGCTGGGTGAATTCCCGGATGGCCTTCAGCCGCTTCTCCGATTCCTCGGTGAGGAGCTTGCCCCGCCGATACATAAGGAAGGCATAGGCAGTCCGGTTGGAACGGCCTACCCGTCCTCGGAGCTGATAGAGCTGAGAAAGTCCCATGCGGTCCGCACTGTCGATAATCAGCGTATTGGCATTGGGAATGTCCAGCCCCGTTTCAATGATGGTGGTGGACACCAGCACGTCGATTTCGCCGTTGATAAACTGGAGCATGATCTCCTCCAGCTGGGACTCCGACATTTGCCCATGGGCATAGGCCACCCGGGCCTCCGGCGCCAGGGCCTGAACCTGCGCAGCCGTTTCCGCAATGTTGTTGACGCGATTGTGTACAAAATACACCTGACCGCCCCGGGACAGCTCCCGGCTGATGGCCTCGCGCACCAGCTCCTCGTTGTACTCCATCACATAGGTCTGCACCGGAATCCGGTCGATGGGCGGCTCCTCCAGCACCGACATATCCCGGATTCCCACCAGAGACATGTGAAGCGTCCGGGGAATGGGCGTCGCCGTCAGAGTCAGCACATCCACGTTCTGCTTCAGGCTCTTGATCCGTTCCTTGTGGGTCACGCCGAAGCGCTGTTCCTCGTCCACGATCAGAAGTCCCAGATCCTTGTACTTCACGTCCTTGGACAGTAGGCGATGGGTGCCTATGACAATGTCGACGCGCCCGGCGCTGAGATCCGCCAGCGACTTCTTGATCTGCTGAGGTGTCCGGAAGCGGCAGAGCAGCGCCACATTCACGGGGAAGCCCTTCATGCGCTCCACAAAAGTGTTGTAAATCTGCTGGGCCAGAATCGTGGTAGGCACAAGGTATGCCACCTGCTTTGAATCCTGCACGGCCTTGAAGGCCGCCCGCAGCGCCACCTCGGTTTTGCCGTAGCCCACATCACCGCAGATGAGCCGGTCCATGATCTTCCGGCTCTCCATATCCGCTTTTGTGGCATCAATAGCCAGCACCTGGTCTGCCGTCTCCTCATAGGGGAACAGCTCTTCAAACTCCCGCTGCCATACCGTATCGGAGCTGAAACGGTAGCCCTCGGCCTGCTGCCGCCGGGCGTAGAGCTGCACCAGCTCCTTCGCCATTTCCTTCACCGCATGCTGCACCCGGGTCCGGGTTTTCCGCCATTCGCTGTCCCCCAGGCGGTTGAGCTTCGGCTTTTTGGCCTCTGCATCTGCGTACTTCTGAAGGCCCTCCAGCTTCGTGGCGGGAAGATAGAGGTTGCCGCCGTCGGCATACTCCACCTTCATGTAATCCTTGCTGATGCCGTCGGACTCGATGCGCTCGATACCCCGATAAATGCCGATGCCGTGGCTCTCATGCACCACATAGTCACCAATCGAAAGCTCCTCTAGCTTCCGGATCTGCTGCCCCTCGTACTTCTTCTGCTTTCGCTTCTTCCGTACCTCACCGGCATTGCCGAACATATCCGCTTCCGTCAGCACGGCGAGCTTCTCTCCCGAGAAGATAAAGCCTGTATGGAGGTAGCCGTTCAGCACCTTGATGGCGCCGCGGTTCTCCGCCTGCTCCTTCTCGCCTTCATCGGGGCAGTAGGCATGAAGCTCATAATCCCGAAGCTCCTGGGCAAGCCGGGATGCCCGGGTCCGAGAAACCGACAGCAGAACGATCTCGTAGCTTTCCTTCTGCCAGCGCCGGAGGTCCGACAGCAGCAGCTCCAGACTGTTTTTATAGGCGGATACCGCCGCCGTCTCCAGTGAAATCGGCGTTCTGTCCTTAAGGGCAGCGGACACGCACTGAAGATTGCTGCCGAGCGAGGACAGGGCGAGGAAATGTCTTTCCGTCAGCCGCTCCAGCACCCCCTCCGCAGTATAAATGGGGCGAAGCCTATCCTCCCCGAGTGCACTATTATCTGCCTCGCCCCGGGCCGCCAGACTCTCCGTGAATTCCTTCTCCACGGCCGTACCGCGCTCCTCCAGACGATCCGGTTCATCCAGCACGAAGAGACTGTTCTCCGGAAAATAATCCAGAAGACTCACCTCCTGCGCACCGGACAGACTTTCCTTCGCCGGGAAAATCTCCGCCGCCTCCAGACTTCCCAGGGAGCGCTGCGATTCCACGTCAAAAGCACGGAGATTGTCCACCTCCGTGTCCCAAAATTCCACCCGCACCGGGTTTTCCATGCTGAAGGGGAAAATGTCGGCGATGCCGCCGCGAATGGAGAATTCCCCCATGGCCTCCACCTCGGCTACCCGTTCATAGCCGAGCCGCTGCAGCTTGGCCGCGAGCGCCGACATTTCCATCATCGCCCCGGGCTTGATGAGAAGCCGCGCCTCCTGCAGACTCTCCCGTCCGGAAATCCGGTCCATGAGGCCGTCGATGGTGGTCACAATGATGCCGCCGGCATCCTCCAGAAGGTGCCGCAGCACCTCCATCCGCTGCCGGGTGAGTAATGTGCCCTGGGTGTCCGCCTGATAAAACAGGAGATCCTTCGCCGGGTAGTACCAGGTATTTTCCGCAAGAGAGCGAAGATCCCGCTGCAGCCGCTTTCCCTGCTGCTCATCCCGCACAATCACCAGCCGCCAGGGAAACTGCTCCTCCGACAGCGCACCGATCAGCAGTGCCTTCGCCGGATCCGTCAGTCCCGCTGCCGCTGCCGGGCCCTGCCGCAGTGCCTGGGAAACCGCCTCAAATTCCGCCGTATAGGCCAGAGGATTGTACATCAGGCCTCCTTCTTCATATTATGACGGTTCATGGCTGCCGCACAGCCCTTGGTGAGGATGTCAATGCAGGCCTCCCCCGCCTCCAGGTAGCTCTCCTCCATCACGCGCTCATCGGTCTGGCTGAACTTGCCGAGCACATGGGCCGCCAGATCCATGTAATCCGGCTTGGCACCGACGCCCACCCGCACCCGGGGGAAGTTCTCGGTGCCGAGACAGGCAATGATGGACTTCAGTCCGTTGTGGCCGCCGGCCGAGCCCTTCGGCCGTACCCGGAGCTGTCCCACCGGCAGGGTAATGTCGTCGGAAATCACGATGATCTGCTCCGGCGGAATCTTGTAGAAGTTCGCCAGCGGTGCCAGACAGCGGCCCGACTCGTTCATATAGGTCAGGGGCTTCACCAGCAGCACAGCTTCACCCTCAATCATGCATTTTGTATACGCACCATCGAACTTCGTGTCGTTCAGCTTCAGGTCTCCCTGCTCCCGCAGCAGCGCATCAATGGCCGCAAAGCCCGCATTGTGCCGCGTGTTGTCATATTTCCGCTCCGGATTTCCCAATCCTGCTATCATCCACATATATTATCCTCACTTCCAATCTCACAGTGCCGTTCCTTTTTTCGGCACAAAGAATCTCGTCATATCCACCTTTTCCAGCTCCAGAAGCTTCACCTTCCGTTCCATGCCGCAGCCGTAGCCGGTGAGGCTGCCGTTTTTGCCCACTACGCGGTGACAGGGGATCATGATGGGAATCGGGTTATGGCCCACGGCACCGCCGACGGCCTGGGCCGACATTTTCTCAAGCCCCAGCTCCCGGGCAGCCCGAACTGCAATTTCCCCATAGCTGACGGTCTGCCCATAGGGAATGTCCAGCATAATGTCACAGATCAGCTTGCGGAACGGCGTTGCACCATAACGGAGCGGCGGCAGAAAATCCGGCTTCCTTCCGGAAAAATAAATATCGAGCCACCGTCTGGTGTCATCCAGCAATGGATGCTGCCGTGCCTCGCTGTCCTTCGGCAGCGGATTTCGGAAAAGCCGCTGTTCGTTGAACCAAAGACCCGTGACAGCATCGTCATCACAGGCGAGCGTCATTTGCCCCAAAGGGGACATGTAGGAATTTGTATATA
>CAZJQX010000072.1:10142-11556 GCA_964548305.1 uncultured Lachnospiraceae bacterium | reverse complement strand
TTTACTGCGGCATGTACGTTTTACTCGGTAGTGAAGTTTGCGCTGCACTGGTTGTTCGCGGTATCACTGATGTAAACCTGGAGAGAATCACTCTTCATGGCGAAGGTGAAGTGCCCGGATTTGTCATCGATTTTCTGGACATCGGTGGGACGGAGATTGTCACCGTCGCCGTCGATGGCATAGATGGAATCGAAGTCCAGACCGGACTGGGCGTCACTGACATCAAATTCGATATAGCCGGCACCAATCACCACGGTGTCCTCGTCGATCACCGGTGCGGCATCATCCAGGAGATTGATCTGCACATGGGCACTGTCACTCATGCCGTTCAGAGACTTTACAACGATGGTCATGGTGCCGTTGGTATTGACATCGGCAGAATAGCTGTCGCCGGATTTGACGAGTTCTACATCCTGGCCTTCGATATTCGCGGTGACGCTTTTCAGAGGAAGCAGAGATTTCACGGTGAACTGCAGGGAAGCCGTCTGGTAATCCTTGGTGTCCGGGTCACCGACCTGGATATCCGGTGCGGCAATCACGAGGAAGAGGATAATGCCGTTGAGCAGAACATAGGGAAGCAGAAAGCCGAGGAAAAAGGAAAGCACCCGATTTCCGGTCTTTTTGGAGGCCACCGGTCTGCCATAGGCATCGTAGCGTATACGCTGCCGCTGGTTGGCAGCAGAATTTCGATTTGTCATGTATAGATACCCGTCCGATTCTGCGGACTGACCTTTCTTTAAGCTGGACATATGTACTCGGATTATAGCAAAAAGCAGATTGTCAAGCAAGCCTCATCTTTGCTATACTCGGAATACACAGATAAGGAGGCAGTATGAGCGAAGAGCTGGAAAAGAGCGGCATGGAAGCCGAGAAGAAACCGGTGAAAAGGACCGTGACGAGAAGACGAAAGACAGAGACCGCCTCAGAGAACAGTGCGGAAACTGCTGGGGCAGAGACAAAGAAGCCGAGAGCAGCCCGCAGCAAAGCAGCGGCCGGTACGGCAGCGGCGCGTCGCCGAAAAAGCGCAGCGGCGGAAGCCGAGAGCACTGCAGAGAAACAGAACGTGACAGAGGCAGCAGTCGAAAAGCCGGAGACTGTGCGGAAGAGCAGTGCTGCGACAGAAGAGAAGAAGCCGGTCCGTGCCCGGAAGAGTACAGCGGGAGAGCGGAAAAGCGGCGAAAAGAGTACAGTGAAGAAAACGGTTGTGAGACGGAAGCCGACGGTGAATACCGAGACTCCGGTGCAGCCAGAGGAGATGACGGCAGCAGAGGAGTTGGAGAATACTTTAATCAATATGCTTCCGGTGGAGCGTATGATGGAAACCACTGCAGCAGAGCCCGCCAATCCGTCTGTTTCAGTAGTGACGACACCGACAGAAGAGACGACGCCAGTGGCGACGGACGCGGAGACATTG
>CAZJQX010000072.1:0-10042 GCA_964548305.1 uncultured Lachnospiraceae bacterium | reverse complement strand
GGCAAAGGAAGCAGAGAAGAATACCCGGGAGGAGCCGAAGAGCGTTCGCGGTATTCTGGAGGTTATGCAGGAGGGCTACGGCTTTATGCGGTCGGAGAACTTCCTGCCGGGCGACCAGGACATCTATGTGAACCAGCAGACCATCCGCCGCTATCGTCTTCGTACCGGTGATATGCTGCAGGGGCTTTCCCGGGTGCAGAAGCCTCAGGAGCAGCGCTATGGTGCCCTGATTTATGTGGAATCGGTTAACGGCATGCCTCTTGGGCGGGCCATGCATCGGACGGAATTTGAGAAGCTGACGCCGATTTTTCCCAACCGGCGGCTCCGTCTGGAGACAGAGGGGGAGAAGGCCCCCACATCCCTTCGGGTACTGGATCTGCTGGCACCCATCGGCAAGGGACAGCGCGGTATGATCGTGTCTCCGCCGAAGGCCGGAAAAACCACATTGCTGAAACAGGTGGCGAAGGCCATTGTGAAGAACGAGCCGAAGATGCATCTTCTGATTCTCCTCATCGACGAGCGTCCTGAGGAGGTAACGGATATGAAGGAGGAGGTAGAAGGCGGCTTGGTACAGGTGATCTACTCTACTTTTGATGAGACCGCAGATCATCATAAGCGGGTGGCGGAGATGTGCATCGAACGGGCGAAGCGCCTGGTGGAGCAGGGCGAGGATGTGATGATCCTGCTGGACTCCATTACCCGGCTGGCGAGAGCCTACAACCTGTTGGGTACGCCTTCGGGCAGAACCCTGTCCGGCGGTCTGGATCCGGCAGCGCTGCATATGCCGAAGCGTTTCTTCGGTGCCGCCCGGAACATGCGGGAGGGCGGCAGCCTGACTATTCTGGCCACGGCTTTGGTGGATACCGGTTCCCGTATGGACGATGTGATCTATGAGGAATTCAAGGGCACCGGCAACATGGAGCTGGTGCTGAACCGGGAGCTTCAGGAGAAGCGGATCTTCCCGGCCATCGACATTCAGAAATCCGGCACGCGGCGCGATGATCTGTTGCTGACAGAGCTGGAGCAGCAGGCGCTGGATATCATTCACAGAGAAACCGCAGATGACAAAAAGGGTGGCGTAGAGGAGGTACTGAATCTCTTTGAGCACACTCAGAACAATACGGAGGTCTGTGAATTTCTGGTCAACAAGCGTCCCTTTACGAGAAAGGTTCAGAGTGCCCAGAGCAGCACCGTGACCGCCGGCGGAAAGAACCTGCTGGTGAAGGTCAATCGCATGGGCGGAAAATCCTGACAAAGCACTTGATTTCTATTCTCTCTTATGCTATGGTGATACAGATTTGCGGCCGCTGAAACAGCGGACGTGCAGTGAACACCAAGCGGGCATATCCGCGAGCTGGCATGGTTGGAAACCATGCAGAAAGAGGTATAAAATGAGAGAGGGAATTCATCCTAAGTACTATCAGGCAACCGTTACCTGCAACTGCGGTAACACATTTGTAACAGGTTCCACAAAGCCTGAGATTCACGTCGAGGTTTGCTCCAAGTGTCATTCATTCTACACTGGTGCACAGAAGTCTGCTTCTGTTAAGGGCCGTATCGATAAGTTCAACAAGAAGTTCGGTCTTCAGTAAAAAGGACTTGTACAAAGGGGGAATCTGCAGATTGCAGGTTCCCCCTTTTTTACCCAATGGGCTCAGCCCGTTGGACACAATTAGGCAGACTTTGCTTTCGCAAAGTCTTTGATACGCTCGGATTCATCTCGAGCTAGAAGCTCTCGCTGAACTTGCCTTCGGCAAGCATGCATCGTAGATGCATGTCAGAACGTTACGAAGTTTGCTTTATGCAAACTTCTTCACTGCCGCTAAGGCACCCGTTGGGTAAAGAAAGGAAAACTATGTCAGAAAAGCAGATTTACAGCGGTATAGGGGGTCAGGCCGTCATTGAAGGCATCATGATGAAGAACGGAAAGAACTATTCCGTGGGCGTGCGGAAGCCGGACGGCAGCATTGAGGTGAAAAAAGCGGAATATGTCTCCCTGACGGAGCGGTATCCCGTTCTGCGGCTTCCCCTGATCCGGGGCGTCTTCTCCTTTGCGGATTCTATGGTGCTCGGCATGCGCTGCTTAAGCTACAGTGCGTCCTTCTTCGAGGACGATGAGGGCTCGGAACCGAGCCGTTTCGAGGCTTGGCTGGACCGGGTATTCGGCGAAAAGGTGGAGACGATACTGACCTCCGTGGTCATAGCATTTTCCTTTCTGGCGGCGCTCCTCATCTTCGTGGTGCTGCCGACATTTCTTCTGAGCTTCCTGAAGCCCTTCGTAGCCTCCGAAACCCTCATCGCCCTGCTGGAGGGCCTGCTGCGGGTGCTGATCTTCATTGTCTACATCAAGCTCATTTCCCGCACGAAGGACATTGCCCGGACCTTCCAGTACCACGGCGCGGAGCATAAATGCATCAACTGCGTGGAGCACGGCCTGCCTTTGACGGTGGAAAATGTACTGGCCTCCTCTAAGGAGCATAAGCGCTGCGGCACCAGCTTCATCGTCTATGTCATGATGATTTCCATTCTGCTGTTCATGCTGCTTCGCTTCGACGTGCTGTGGATGAAGCTTCTGTCCCGGATTATACTGATTCCCGTCATCGCCGGCGTCAGCTATGAGGTGCTGCGTCTGGTGGGCACCCGGGACAATTTTCTGACCCGGCTCCTCTTCATCCCCGGTATGTGGATGCAGGGACTCACCACCAGCGAACCGGACCGGGAGGAAGTGGAAGTGGCCATTGCGGCAGTGGAGGCAGTTTTTGACTGGAGAGAATTTGAACAGGAACATTTTGGAAGAGGATAATGTCTTCGGCGGCAAAGCACCGGCGGAGCGCGGTTTGACGCTGCGGGCGCTGCTGCAGGAGGGAACGGAAAGGCTCCGGGCTTCGGGCATTGAGGAAGCACGGCTGGATGCGAGACTTCTGCTGCAGGAAAGCTTTTCGGTGGATGCGGCCCATTTCCTGCTCCGGGAGGGAGAGGCTTTGGAAAAATGGCTGCCGGATTCAGCCGAGCGGCAGGAGAAGCTGCTTCTCTGGGAGCAGCGGCTTTCCCGGCGTGCGCAGCGGGAGCCGCTGCAGCAGATCCTGGGAGAGACGGAATTTTACGGACTTCCCTTCCGGGTGACAGGGGATGTGCTTTGCCCCAGGCAGGACACAGAGACCCTTGTGGATATGGTACTTTCTGAGCACGAAAATGTGGATAAGTCCCGGCGCAGCTTCCTGGATCTCTGCACCGGCAGCGGGTGCATCGGCATTACACTAAGGAAAATCGGGGGTTTCGGCCGGGGACTCTGTGTGGATATCTCTGCTGCGGCGCTGACCGTGGCCGAGGAAAATGCGGTCCGGAACCTGGGGACAGACGAGAATCTAAGCTTCCGGCAGTCGGATCTTTTTTCGGCAGTGGGGGCGTATCTTGCGGAGAACGGAATGGACGGGTTTGACATCATTGTGTCCAATCCTCCCTATATCCGCAGTGCGGAGATTTCGAAGCTGGCGCCGGAGGTTCGGGACTACGAGCCGCATCTCGCGCTGGACGGCAAAGAGGACGGCCTTTATTTTTATCGGAAAATCATCGGCGAGGCGGCAGCGTATCTGCAGCCCGGCGGCAGGCTGTATCTGGAAATCGGTTATGATCAGGGAGAAGCGGTACGGGAGCTGCTGAGAGCGGCGGGCTTCACCGACATTTCCATCGAAAAGGATCTGGGCGGAAACGACCGGGTGGCAGCAGGAAGGAGAAAAGCGGGTGTTTGAAAATCTTGAGGATATGCGGCGGCACTATGAGGAGCTGATGAAGTCCCTCACCATGCAGGAAATTGTTTCCGACATCAATAAGTATCGGAGGCTGATCCGGGAGCAGGCAGAGCTGGAGCCCATTTACAAGGCCTATCTTGCCTTCCGGGGAGCGGAGCAGAGCGAGAAGGATGCGCTGGAGATGCTTTCCGGGGAGAATGATCCGGAGCTTCTCCAGATGGCCAAGGAGGAGCTGGCGGAGGCGAAGAGCGAGCAGGAGCGTCTGACCCAGGAGCTTCGCCTTTTGCTTTTGCCGAAGGATGAAAATGATGATAAAAACATTATCCTGGAAATCCGGGGCGGCGCCGGCGGCGAGGAGGCGGCCCTTTTTGCGGCGGAGCTCTACAAAATGTATACAAGCTACGCGGAGCGTCGGGGCTGGCGGACAGAGCTGGTATCCTTCAATGAGACCGGTTTGGGCGGTCTCAAGGAGGTGGTGTTCATCGTAAACGGACAGGGCGCATATTCCCGGCTTAAGTATGAAGCCGGTGTGCATCGTGTGCAGCGGGTGCCGGAAACCGAAAGCGGCGGACGCATCCATACCTCTACCGCCACGGTGGCGGTGATGCCGGAGTCCGAGGATGTGGACGTGGAGATCAATCCGGCGGACATCCGCATGGAGGTATTCCGTTCCTCCGGTGCCGGCGGACAGCACATCAACAAGACCTCCTCGGCGGTGCGTCTTATCCATGAGCCGACGGGTATGGTGGCGGAGTGTCAGGAGGAGCGTTCCCAGGTGCAGAACCGTGAGAAGGCCATGCGATTGCTTCGTGCAAGACTCTATGAAATTGAGTATAATAAGAAGCACGAGCAGGAAGCCCAGGAGAAGCGGGCCCAGCTGGGCAGCGGCGACCGCTCCGAGAAGATCCGCACCTATAATTTCCCGCAGGGACGTGTGACGGATCACCGGATCAAGCTGACCCTGTACTGTCTGGATCAGATTCTGGGCGGGGATCTGGATCAGGTGATCGATCCGCTGATCCAGGCCTCCCAGGCGGAGAAGCTGGCACAGCTGGAAAGCGTGTAGAATTAACATCGGCAGAACGCGTAACGGCGCTAGGTGCCGGCGGCACCTGCTAAGCGCAAGATGAATTGAAGCGATGTATACGGCAGAGACCCTGTAGGGCAAGGGGGACGGCGATGACAGAGACAGAAAAGAAAACCGGAAGACGAAGCAGAGCGGCGGGGAGAAGGCAGAAGCGGTCTTCTCTTCCGGCGATACTGGCGTTTCTTGCACTGCTGCTTTTATTGGGCGGCATCGGCGGCGGTATCTATGTGGAGAAGTTCATGCCTACCCGGCAGCTCGCGGACCTATCGGAATATTTCGATGTGGCCGGGGACAATGTGCAGGTCTATCTCAATGATGAGAAGCAGCGCACAGAGAAGGACTACCTGGTGGTGGGAAGATACCGGGACGGCCATGTTTATCTTCCCTATGAATTCGTGCTGGACAAGCTGAATGAACGCTTCTACTGGGATGCGGAGCTGACGGCATTTCTCTATGCCATGCCCACGGAGCTTCAGGAGACCGCGGCGGAGGATGTGCTTCCGGACGGCAGCGCCGCCTTTTTTACCGACGGCGACAAGCATTACCTCAATGTGGACTGGATCGCAGAGCACACGGCCCTTTCCTATCAGCAGTATACTGACGGCGAATACAAGCGGATCTTTCTGTACAATGCCGGCGGAGAGGTCACGAAGGCAAAGCTTCGGCGGAAGGAGTCTGTGCGTCTCAAGGGCGGCGTGAAGAGCGAGGTTCTGACGACGCTGTCGGCGGATTCCGAGGTGACCATACTGGAGACCATGGACAAGTGGACGAAGGTGGTGACGCCCGACGGCTTCATCGGCTATCTTCGGAACAGCCGACTTGCAGAGAAGGAGACGGTGCAGAGAAGCTATGACTACACGGAGCCGGAATATACCCACCTTCTTTCGGAGGCGGAGCAGAAAATCGGCTTCTGGCAGGTGACGAATCAGAGCGCCAACAGCTCGCTGGCGTCCCTTCTGGGAAATACACAGGGGCTCACGGTTCTGGCGCCCACCTGGTATGCCTTGGAGGGTAATGAAGGCGGCTTCCGGGATCTGGCTTCTGCCGCAGCGGTCAGCGAAGCCCACGCGCAGGGGCTCAGCGTCTGGGCCACCGTCAACAACTTTGACAGCGGCGAGGTGGATGAGGAGGCTGTCCTCACGAAGCGCAGCGTCCGGGATAAACTCATCACTAGCCTGGTGCAGAGTGCGGAGAGCGTCGGCATTGACGGACTGAACATTGACTTTGAAAGCATCCCCGAGTCCCTGGGACGGGACTATGTGGAGTTTATGCGGGAGCTGTCCATCAGCTGCCGGAACGCCGGCATCGTGCTTTCTGCGGACTGCTATGTGCCCTACAATTATAATGCGTATTATGACATTGAGGAGCTGGGCAAGTATTGTGATTATGTGGTCATCATGTGCTATGACGAGCACTACAGCGGCTCGGAAACCGCGGGCTCTGTGTCCTCCATCACGTATGTGGACAGAGGCATCGAGGAAGCCGCAGCGGTGATCTCCAATGCCCAGGTGATCATTGCCTTGCCCTTCTATACACGGGTATGGATCACTGCGGCAGACGGCAGTCTTCGTTCCGAGGCCATGGGCATTGCGGCGGCGCAGAGCTGGATTTCCCAGAAGGGTGTGAATCTCAGCTGGGACGAGGAAACCGGTCAGAATTACGGCAGCATCGAGGATGCGGACGGCCGTAAGGAGATCTGGATGGAGGATGCCGAATCCCTGGCGTTGAAGCTTCAGCATGTGCGGGAAGCCGGTATGGGCGGCACCGCCTACTGGAAGCTGGGACAGGAGCCGGCGGAAATCTGGAATGTGATCAACGGTACAGAGGGAGAATAAAATGGAAACAATTGTAAAGGGTGCGGAAGGCATCGCAGAGGCAGCCGACATTATCCGAAAAGGCGGTCTGGTGGCCTTCCCCACGGAAACGGTATACGGTCTGGGCGGAAACGCGCTGGATCCGGAGGCTTCCCGGAAGATTTATGCCGCGAAGGGGAGGCCCAGCGACAATCCGCTGATTGTGCATGTGACGGATGCGGATGGTGTGCGTCCGCTGGTTTCTGCGTTGCCGGAAAAGGCGGAGAAGCTGATGGAGGCCTTTTGGCCGGGGCCGCTGACCCTGATTCTGCCGAAGGCGGCGCTTGTGCCGAAGGAAACCACCGGCGGTCTCGAGACGGTGGCGGTGCGCTGTCCCCTGAACCGGCTGACGCTGGACTTTATTAAGGCGGCAGGCGTTCCCATTGCCGGTCCATCCGCCAATACCTCGGGAAAGCCCTCTCCCACAGAGGCAGAGCATGTCTATCATGATCTGAACGGCAAGATCGACATGATCTTGGATGACGGACCGGTGGGTATCGGCGTGGAATCCACTATTGTGGATGTTACCGGAGAGGTGCCGACACTGCTGCGGCCGGGGGCTGTGACCCTGGAGGACCTGGAGTCTGTGCTGCAGGAGAAGGTGGAGATCGATCCCGCCATCATTGCCGGCGGTGTGCAGGAGGGCATCCATCCCAAGGCACCGGGCATGAAGTATCGGCATTATGCGCCCAGTGCGGAGATGACGCTGGTGACCACAGAGCCCATGAAGGTGCTGAATTATCAGGGCTCCGAGGACATGCTGCGGAACGAGTACAACAGAGTGGCGGATTATATCGCCGGAGAGGCGGAAATTGCGGTGCGGGAGGGCCATAAGGTCGGCATCCTCTGCTGTGAGGAGAGCCGGAGTCAGTACCGGACCTACTACGCCGGACAGAAAATCGACCTGCAGGTGATCGGATCCCGCAAGGACCCGCTTTCCATGACGCACAATCTGTTCCGGGTGCTTCGGCAGTATGACCTGGACGGCGTGGACCGGATTTTTTCCGAGAGCTATTCGGATCGGGGCGTCGGCTTTGCTCTCATGAACCGTCTCAGGAAGGCGGCAGGCATGCGGGAAGCCGTCATTGAATAAAGGCAATGCAGGGAAAGGAAAATGAAATGAGCGAGAGCGGCAAGAGAGAGGACTATATCACCTGGGAAGAGTATTTTATGGGGGTGGCGGAAATGTCTGCCCGTCGATCAAAGGATCCCAGCACGCAGGTGGGTGCCTGCATTGTGTCGAAGGAAAACAAGATTCTGTCCATGGGCTATAACGGCTTTCCGAAGGGCTGCTCGGACGATATTTTTCCCTGGACAAAGATTCACGAGAAGGATGATCCGTATAATGCAAAGTATTTCTACTCTACCCATGCGGAGTTGAATGCGATTCTCAATTACCGCGGCGGTTCATTGGAGGGGGCAAAGATTTATGTGACGCTTTTTCCCTGCAATGAATGCGCGAAGGCGCTGATTCAGGCCGGTGTGAAGACACTGATCTACCGGGAGGACAAGTACCGGGATACACCGGCGGTGAAGGCCTCCAAGCGGATGCTGGATGCAGCCGGTGTGCGTTACTACCAGTATCAGCCGAGCGGAAGAAAGGTTGAGTTAGAATTATAGCATGGGGTTCGCGCAAGCTTGGCTTGCGGGCCCCATGCTAGTTGTGGTAATCCAATATGATGCCCATGCCAACGAGGGGGAGCGTAAAGCAGATGTTTACAGACGAAAGCGTTGAAGCCCGGGAGGAGCGGGTGCGGGAGATCATGAAGCGGCTGGATGCCCACTATGGCGCGGAGCCGCCCATTTTTCTGAAAAGTGAGAATCCCTGGCAGCTGCTGTTCGCGACGATTCTGAGTGCGCAGTGCACCGATGCCCGGGTGAATATGGTGACAGCAGAGCTGTATCAGAAGTACCGGAGTCTTCAGGATTTTGCGGACTGCAGTCTGGAGGAGCTGGAGGCAGACATTCGTTCCACCGGCTTCTATCACAACAAGGCGAAAAACATTCGCGCTTGTGCGAAGGCCCTGCTGGAGAGACATGGCGGCATGGTGCCGGACACGATCGAGGCGCTGACGGCGCTGCCCGGCGTCGGCCGGAAAACCGGAAATCTGATACTCGGCCATGTCTACAACAAGCCGTCTCTGGTGGTAGATACCCATGTGAAGCGAATTTCGAACCGTCTGGGACTGGCGGACGGCAGTGATCCGACGAAGGTGGAGTTTCAGCTGCAGAAAACCGTGCCGGAGGAGTTCTGGATCCGCTGGAACACGCACATTATCGCACTGGGCAGAAGCTATTGCACCTCCCAGCGGCCGAAGTGCGGAGAATGTTATCTCCGGGACCTCTGTCCGAGCCGGGAGCATGATCCGGAGACGTGGCGGTCGTCGGCATGGGGATAAGAATTTGATTGTCGGCATGGGACCCGCAAGCCAAGCTTGCGCGAACCCCATGCCGACGATGCGGGCCCCATGCCGACAAGTGGCCCCATGACGACGGACTGTAGCGACAAAGAGTAAGGAGAACGTAAATGTCCGAATGCGAGTTTTGCTCAAATTATACTTATGATGACGAAACGGATGACTGGGGCTGCGAGGCCTACATGGATGAAGACGACATGGCCCATCTGATGCTGAGCCACCGGACCCACTGTCCCTACTGGCACTCCAACGATGAGTACCGGACAGTGAAGCACCAGTCCATCGGTCATCTGCCGGGATATTCCGACAGCGGCTATTTCCGGGAGAAAGAGAAAACGGATTACGACGGGGAGAGATAGAAGATGATACAGCTGGTATTGCTGGAGCCGGAGATTCCCTTCAACACGGGAGCCATCGGCAGAACCTGTGTGGCGACCAATACGCCGCTCCATATGATCAAGCCCTACGGCTTCATTCTGAATGACCGGAATATAAAAAGAGCCGGCATGGACTACTGGCCGAAGCTGAAGCTTACGGAATACACAAACTATGAGGATTTCCTGCAGCAGCATCCGGAAATTTCCTTCGAACATAAGGAAGGGGAAGCTGAGGCAGCAGAGGACAATGTCTTCGGCGGGAAAGCCGGGGCTTCGCCCGTCTCTGCAGCTGCTCCGCGGCTCTGGTATGCCACCACCAAGGCACCGCAGTGCTACAGTGATGTGCATTTCGGCCCCAATGATTTCATCATGATGGGGAAGGAATCCGCCGGAATTCCGGAGACCATTCTGCGGGCCCATCCGGAAAACTGCATCCGCATTCCCATGTGGGGAGACATGCGGTCGCTGAATCTTTCAAATGCCGCCGCCATCGTCCTTTATGAGGCCCTTCGCCAGAACGGCTTTGAGAAGCTGGAGAAAATGGGAAAGCTGGGGAAAG
>CAZJQX010000071.1:0-11721 GCA_964548305.1 uncultured Lachnospiraceae bacterium | reverse complement strand
TCACGACCAGAACTCCGGACAACAATGCTACCGCCATAGATAAAAATGCCGGTGCTGTAACCAGCATCTGGATCAGGCTCACCGGTACATCGTGATAATGCGCGCTGATCGCGTTCAGTACTGGTGAAACACAATACTGCAATCCCTGAATAAAAGAAATGCTTATAACTGCAATTAAAATTTTTATTTTTTTACGCGGCTCCATCCGGAAACACCTCCATACATGTTTTATATGATCTGAAATGCAGTCCGCAGGGAAAAACATTCTTCTCCTTCGCATATGCCGCGAACAAACAGTGTGTCCTGCTCCATCGTATAATTGAGCCGCACCGTCTGTCCCTCCAGAAGTTCCCGGACATACTGGATCCAGATATTCCGGCAGATATGGGAAGCACGGTATTCCTCACTCAAAAGTGGCGGAATCCACTCCAGATACCGCGCGTTATTGCAGTGGCCATTGCGGTCGATCTCTTCCGCCACAACCGTATGTTCCTGCATAAACGGATACTCTTCCGGGAAAGAGACCGCCAGTTTTGGCTTTTTCAGTTCTCCCGGCATGCTTACCGGTTCTGCCGCCGCAAGCGCGTCTTCGTCCTCGGACATCCTGCGTGTTTCTTCATCCACCAGCAGCCACAGCGTACAGACAGCCGCCAGTTCTTCCCCCTCCATGGAATACAATCCGCAATGCCTCGGATACATTCCGTTCTTTTTGGCTCCCGGCCAGTTTCTGACAATAATCTGCTCATCCATCCTGGGAAGCCTTTTGATTTCTGCCACGCTCCAGCCAATCATCCAGAGCAGATGGCGCGGTTTCAGGCAATTCTCTATCAGTCCCTGCTGCTCCATATGCTCTACGGTACTATCACCGGAAATACGCAGTAAACCAGCAGAATGGAGGCATTCGCCTCCATCCGTATCTGCCGTGCTGATCGTCATTACTTTCTGATATACCTGGCCTGGGCAATCATCCCAAAAGCTCATGTTATCTCTCCTTTATTATACGAAATCAGCAATGGTCAGGTCTTTCTCCCATTCCGGGATTCCAAACCCCCTCCACATGCCTTCTTCTCCCCGGTAAACCTTAGCCGTCTCCTCTCCGCTCAATACGCGTTCCGCACCGGCAGCCAGTGCCTCCGTTTCAAAACTTCCCGGATAAACGTAAACCGGAGCGATCCACTGGGTATCTTCCCGGATCCGGTCCGTCAGGCTCTTATCATAGGCAAGTCCTCCGGTCAGCAGAATGCCGTCTACCTTTCCCTTAAGCGCACCTGCCATCGTCGCAATCCACTTGACAAAACCGTATTCCATAGCATCCCATGCCAGTTTTGCTTTCCGGTCTCCCGATGGTACCAGCTCATCAGAAACCTTTTTCAGGTCATGCGTTCCCAGCAAGTCATCAAAACCACCGCATTTACTCATCAGATTATAAATCTCATCCAGAGATTTTCCGCGTTCTAACAGGGTAAATACATCTGCTGCGCACAGGTCACCGGTTCTGGTAGGTGAAATCGGCGCCTGACCGTCACCGGCCCTGGTTCCGTCAATCACGCGTCCATGACAGTGGGCATTGATGCTGATGCCGCTTCCCATCATAACGACTACGTAATTGCTTTCCTTATATTCCCGTCCCACTTTTTTACTGTGATTGATCGCAACCTGCCGCTGATTGAGCATATGAGAACGGGCTCTGCGATACAGTCCTTTTACTCCGGTCATGCGTGCTTCATCACAAAGCTCATCCGTGTTGTTCGGATCCACAAAAAATGCCGGAATGCCAAACTCTTTGCTCATACGGTATCCAATCACGGAGCCAAGAATGGTCGGATGATTGATTTTCTGCAGGTCCCTGGACGCATGATCATACACAAGATCTGTGACCTGATAAGTTCCTCCCTCACAGGGCAGCTGTCCGCCGCCCCGTCCGGAAATGGCATCAATCTCATGAATGTCAATCCCGTTTTCTTTCAGCTTCTCCAGGATCAGCTTCTCCCGAAAAGGCGCCTGGTCCACAAAAGACGCGCAATCAGAAAAATCGGCTTCCTCATTGAGCACATTCAAATCCAGGATCACCTCTCCGTTTTTCACTACGCCAATCTTGGTTCCGGTCATTCCCGGGTTAATCGTAAGAATGGTATGTCCCATGATCACGCTTCCTTTCCCGCAGCCAGAACACTGCAAAATGCAACGTTATTGTAAATTCGCTCTTCCGTATCTCCTCTGGAGCAGTCCAGTACCGGTTTCGCAAAGCCCTGGTAGATTGGGCCATAACTGTGTCCCGGAGCAAACTGCTGGATCAGTTTTGTGGCAATGTTGCAGGCTGCCGCATCCGGAAATACAAGTACATTGGCCTTACCTGCCACTTCACTGTCTCGCTTTACCTTCTTGGCCGCGATCCGTTCCACAATTGCAGCATCTGCCTGAAACTCTCCATCAATCTTTAAATCCGGACGTTTCTCTCTGGCTGTCTGAAGTCCTGCTCTCACATTATCGACAGACTCACTGCTGCCGCTGCCATCCGTTGAGTATGACAGCATTGCGCATCGTGCCTCTCTTCCGGTCAGCTTTGCAAAGCTGTCACAGCTGGAAATCGCGATTCCGGCCAACTGCTCCGGGGTCGGCTCCGTATTGATTGCGCCATCGGACATGCCAAACATATTTCCCTGCGGCCCATTCCAGCCATCAATTTCCATAAGCAGAATCGCAGACGGGGAAACAACACCTTCATTCAGGCCGATCACGCCATTCGCTGCCATCACAAAATCGTAGGTTGCCGTGTCCAGACCGCCAAAAGTACACTCCACATCACCAACCGCTTCCATTACCATGGCAAGATACATCGGATCTTTTGCCATTCTCTTGGCAACGGTCTTCTTTCCCAGCACCCGGTTCGGAAGTTCCCCATAACGTGCGGTCAGTTCTTCCTGGTATGCCTCGTCACCTGCGTCCTGAATGGATATTTTGCTAATGTCCAGTCCACGCTCAGCCGCCAGAGACTGAATCTCCTTTGGATTTCCGATAAACATAATATTTGCCAGGCCATCCTCTGCTGCCCTGACGCAGGCACGCATCATCATTTCATTGGTACACTCCGGCACTGCGACACGGCCTTTGCTTAATTTAGCCTTTTCATAAACAGATTCTATAAAGCTCATCTTCCATGCTCCTTTGCCTATTCTGCTTTTTCCTTGACTTTCTGTACAAAGTCTCCGATTGTCTTAAGGGCACGGGCCTCACTCATCTCAATGGTCACATCCAGTTCATCCTCAAGGCCGGACAGGAATGCCAGCATTTTCATGGACTGGTTGGACAATTCCTCCCGGAGGTCCGTTGCCGGAGTCAGGCCGGATGCATCCGCGCCATAAGCTTCTGCCGCACACTCAATCACGGTCATGACAACCGGATCCTCTTTGAAATCCGCAGAAGCGGCCGGAGCCTCTTCTTTCTCCGCAGCCGGAGCGGACAGTGTCTCCCCTGTGCCTTCTCCATCCGGAGTATACTCCGCATCGCGGCGGAACTGAGGATCGGTAAACTCCCAGTATACAACCTTTACGTCCTCATCCTGAACAATCACCGGTCTGACCTCCAGCGGAAGCTTCGCCCGCGCTTCCTCCAGTTTTTCCGGAATAATATTAAGAAGAAGGGAACAGCTCTCATCGCAGTTCTCCGGCAAAATGGAACCATGCCAGTAATCACCGAGGCGTTTCTTCACATCCGGTTCAAAAAAGCATGGCGGCGGCGGAAGAATCTGGGTACACATTGCGGTTTTGGGCATCTCCACCCACTCCGTATCCAGATTTCCGCACAGATTGCAGGCCAGATACGGCGGATATTCTACGTGTCCGCACCGGGTGCATCTGCGTCCCAGGATTTTTCCTTCTTCCAGCGCATCATAAAAAGTCTTTACAATTCGTTTGACATTCTTTCTATACATGGCAATCCCCTCTCTTAAAAGTTTTTCTTCAGCACGGTACAGGTAACATTTTGTCCGCCGCCGAAGCCGCGCAGCATCGCATAGTGAACCTCGTGGTTCACCTGGTTTTCTCCGGCCTGACCACGCATCTGTTTAACAACTTCATAATGATCATGGATACCGGAAGCTGCTGCCGCGTGTCCATAGACACAGCGTCCGCCATTTGTCTGAACCGGGCGGTCTCCATTCGTAGCCATGCGGTTATCAATCATGTACTGCCATGCCTTGCCTCGCGGAATGTACTCACATGCCTCAGCAGAAAGTACCTGGGACTGCTGGAAGAAATCATTGGTCATAAACAGATCCATATCTTTTCCGGTCAGTCCGGTTAACTCACGCACCTGCTGATATGCCCGCTCCGTAGCGTATTTTTCCAGGCGCGGCGTACCATTTTCAAAGCAGGAATGTCCGATCGCCAGGATCTCAACCGGGCGGTCCGTATAACGATGCGCAATATCAGAAGCACAAAGTACCATACAGCCTGCGCCATCACCGCGAAGCTCAAACTGTCCTGCCCGGACAATGGAACCAACCTTCGGGTTATACATGGAATGGAGATACTCCTCTGCCGTATCCATGCCAACCGCATGTGCTTTCTGTTCATAATTCTGGGTCGTCAGGCTTAAATGGTTTCTGGCAGCGGCAATACCGGCATTAATCGACATACGGGTCAGCATCTGATCTACAACCTCATCGCTCAGATGATTCTCTGCCACATATTGCTGAAGCCATGCCTCAGCTCCGAATGCAGGCGCGCAGCGCTGAAGGAAGGTGTAATCTCTCGGCATGGTGGAACAAAGGGTTTCATGGAACAGTTCGTCCGTACCATTCCGGCGCTTTGTCAGGACACTGGTCGGACAGGAAATGGAATACGGCATCTCCACGCATCCTGTCAGGACAATGTCGTAAGTACCGGAAGCAATCAAGCTGGCTGCTGCCTCCAGTGCCACATAGCCCGTACAGCAGGCCTCACTCTGATGATAAGAGCCTTTTCCCTTCATGCCGAACCAGTTTGCGACATGCATATTGGGAGTCGCAAAATTGCTCTCCCAGCCCGGACCAGCCTGGCCATGTACATAAAATTCAATATCGCTGGCATCCACGTTTGCGTCACGCATAGCCTCAATCGCCGCGTAACCAAACAGTTCTCCCTCTGTAATACCGTTCAGCTCCGGATCATCCTTTGTCAGCATAAACGGGGTTGCGCCAACGCCAATGATAGAAACACCGCGCTTAAACGGGCGGGTTTTGGGAAGATTTTTGTAATATCTTGATTCGTCCATGTTCATTCCTCCTGATATCGTGATTTTATAAATGTCCGGTTATGCCCACTGTCCCAACATTTCTACCAGGCAGTGTCCCTTCACCTGCTTTCCCATATAAGTTCCGGAAACCGTGCAGGCTCCTTCATACTTCGTCAAAAATGAAACCTGGGAAACAACCTCAGATTCTTTAACCGTAACCTGAACATCCAGATTGGTATCAATATCCTTCATAACAATTGAGAATCTGGTTGGATAGTTATTGCCGGAAGCCTCGCTGTGCCAGTACTCGGAACTGTTCTCTTTCAGCAGTCCCATCTGTACCACGCTCTGTGTTCCATCCGGATGCATGAGAGTTCCCCAGGCATAGTTGTAATTTCTGGTGATATTATTCATATCCCACAGGCTGATCAGATCCCCATTGTCCAGATGAATATCCATCCAGGTCCAGGTCCATTTTGCGTTGGAAATATCATGCCATTCCGATTCATTCTGCCACTGTCTGTCCATCCAGGAATCGCCTTCAAACTCATATTTCTTTCCCTTCAGTTCGATGTAACCTTTGGACTTCATATTTGGGAGTGAGTACTGGGAAAATACCTCATCCTTTAAGCAGGAACCAAATTCGCCGGAACCGCCGTTATAAATCGGATAGCCATAAGCGGTCATGTCTACGGACACTTTTCCATCCGGCAGCAGGCCTTCCCAATGCATTTCTGTGCTGGTACCTTCCACGCCTCCGTTTGGCAGGTGGATGATCTGTTTTGCGTCCTTGCCTTCTCCCTCCACTTCAATGGTGCACATAGCCTGCGGGAATACCTTATCATCCACGAAATACTCGCCTGTGGTTTCATCGGTGACGGTAACATTGTAATTTACCACATCGCGCATCAGCATAATATGCAGCTGGTAAGTCAGCAGATGCTCATCAATCATATAGCGTCCAATGGCAAAATAGGAATTTACGGAAACCGGCTGGACAACAAACTGTGTCATCGGGTCAATTCTCGGAACCAGTCCCACGTTAATCTTGTTCTTTAAGTTTTCTTCCATCAGGGTGTTGCGTAAATCTTTCATATTTATGTTCCTTTCCTGTTTTGATATATTTTTTCTGTTTTTATGAAGGCACCACAGACGTTTCCGGCTTCCATCCCTCCGGTTTCCATTTATACTTTTCAAATGGAATCCGCTCATAAGATACCTGCGGTCTGCCGTCTTTGCCTTTGGACATGATGACCCATTTTAGCCAGTTTTTGTCATCCCGCTCCGGATAATCTGCCCGTACCTGGAATCCACGAGTCTCCTTGCGGGCATCAATTGCCATATAAGTAATCTCCAGCAGATCGATCATCGTTCTTGCTTCCACAGCCTTGCTTAAATGGTGTCCGTCCCCTTCCGGAACGTATATGTTCCGGGACAGGTTTTCCCGTTCTTCCTTCAGAAGCTGCAGCATATTGTGGATGGTTTCTTCATTTCTGTCCATGCTGTTCTCCGGCATGCAGATCACACGGTCCAGATAATGAATCACCTGGTAAGGAAGATCTTTGCCATGCCAGTTAAGCGGGGCGTAAATCCGGTTTTTGAAAAACTCTACCTGTTCTGTACTGACCTCTCCCAACTCGATATCGTCAATTTCTTTTAAGATGGATTTTGCGGCATGAAAGGCAGTTCTTGCCGGATAACCAATGCCATCTCCGTGTACCCAGCCGCCAAACGCAGACCCGGCCAGCGTCATTCCGCCAAGTCCCCAAAGGTTTTTGACGGTGGTTTTGGAATCCAGGTCAATCTTTAAAGCACGATTGAACACATACGTCACCATGGAAATTTCCGGCATGCTGAGGCGTTTTTCCACATTTGACAGTGAGAAAATGAACTTGTCCAGATCAAGACGGAGCGGCATCAGCATGCCCTGGAAAAATCCCTCACCCTCAGTCTGGCTTGTCTGCGGAAGCTGTGAGAAATCCGCATAGAACGGATAATTTCCCTGTTTTACCTCCTCGATCATTCCAAGAACCAGTCCCATCTCAATCTCTTCATAGTTGGTGCAATGATATTTCCGGAATATGTTTTCTCCCTTGCTGTTGACAATAACCCAGTGCATTCCATACATAAAATTCGCTGTATTGCGGTGACAGAGATCAAAATTGGTGGACTGCTCACAGTTTCTGAGTTCGGCCCCGGCTTCATATGCCGCATAGATGCCGGTTGCTGCCCCGTAAAACATCTGACGCACAACCGGATTAAATTCATTCGAGGCCAGAATCACTGCCCTTGCACGGAAAATGTAAAATTCCATCGTATCCATATGGAATCCGACTGCTCCGACAACGGTTCCGTGATCCGTCAGAAAATCCGTAAAATAGATCCGCTCCATCACCCGCACCCCCATACCGAGTGCATTGCGCTGCAAAGGAACAATCAGGTCAAGATCAATATTGGCGCTGGAACTTTTTTTCGTAGTAAACTCTCTGTGATAATGAAAGGAACCATCCTCATTGTGCGCAAAAACTGCTCCCAGTTCTTCCATCTCATCATAATGGGTACGGGCTTCATTTACATGGACGCGGAGAGCCTCCTGATCATTCAGAAACAGGCCATAGCTGTTCTCCTTTACCTGTTCTTCGCAGAATGCATCAATATCATCGTCCGGAGCCATATAAAGTGCCCCGTGACCGGCCTTTGTGGTTTTGCCATTATAGCCGAACCACTGTTTTTCCAGGCAGAGAATATCCAGATTTTTATTTTCTTTTTTTAGCTTTAAGGCGGCACACATTGCAGACAGGCCGCATCCTACGATCAGGACATCGGTGGTAACGACTTTTCCCATTTTTTCCAGTTCATTCATTCTTTTGTGTCCTCCTTTTTCTCATTATTTAATCCAAAGGGGTCATACAGGGAATCGAAGAACGCAACCGATGCCTGTTTGATCGTAATAGCCCCCGCAGGGCAGAAATACGCACACTGGGTACAGCATACACATTCCTCGGAATACGCTGCTTCTGATACATGTTTTTCTTCATTCCATTTATAAACATCGTATGCGCAGGCCTTCAGGCACCGCTTACAGCCCATGCATTTCTGCGGATCAACGGTCACCTGATGAAGGCGGCGCGGGTCATTCTTCATATCTCTCAAAAACTGATAATCCATGATTCATTCTCCTTTCATCGTTTGTGGTATGTAGTGTGGAGCAGCCCGTGTGCTTTCTCGCTTCCAGGCTGTCCAAGATACTCCCGGTAAAGAGTCTGAATCTCCGGATTCTCGTGAGACTTGCGGATCACATTGCCCTCATCCAGTCCATAGAGCGTTGTGGCGCGCTGGGCTCTCAGATCCTTTGTCATATACACCGGCGCGGTCTGCTGCGGCTGTCCGCCGCCATTTACACAACCGCCCGGACAGGCCATGATTTCAATAAACGCGTAGTCTGTCTCTCCTGCTGTTACCTTCTCCATCAATGCATGCACATTGGCCAGGCCGCTGACCGCTGCCACCTTAATTTCTTTTCCCGCGATATTCAGTACCGCTTCTTTTACGCCTTTCACGCCGCGGACTGCTGTGTACTCTACCTTTTTCAAATCCTGTCCGGTAAGCCGGTCTGCCACGGTACGAAGCGCCGCTTCCATAACGCCGCCGGTCGCTCCAAAAATAACCGCGGCTCCGGATTTTTCACCCAGAGGAGAATCAAACGTTTCATTCGGAAGCGCCTTAAAATCCACGCCTGCTTTGTCAAGCATATAGCAGAGTTCCCGGACAGTTAAAGAGTAATCGACATTTCCCTTTAACTCCTCTCTCTCCGCTTCAAACTTCTTGGCCGTACACGGCATCACGCTGACAACGACAATATTTTCTGTCGGAATGTTCTCCTGCTGCGCAAAGAATGACTTGATCACCGCTCCCTGCATCTCATGAGGTGACTGGCAGGAAGAAAGATGCGGTAAAAACTCCGGATATTCCTGCTCGCAATATTTGATCCAGCCAGGGCAGCATGAGGTTGCCATTGGCAATATGCCGCCGTTTTGTACGCGCTCCAGGAATTCTCCTGCTTCCTCCATAATCGTCAGATCCGCGCCAAATGCCGTATCAAATACCCGGTCGAAGCCAAGCGCCCGCAATGCTGCAGCCAGTTTGCCTTCCACCTCGGCACCTACCGGATAATTGTAGTATTCTCCAACGCTGGCACGAACAGAAGGCGCCGCCTGAACAACCACAAACTTCTCAGGATCCGCAATCGCATCCAGCACAGCGTCCGTATCATCCCGCTCTCTGAGCGCCCCCACCGGACATACCGTGATACACTGCCCACAGTTCACACAGCTGGTGTCCTTAAGCAGTGCAGCTCCTGCCGGGACGATTTTTTCCCCGGCACCTTCTCCCTCCATACGGATTGCTCCGATCCCCTGCAGTTTTTCGCAGGCTGCAACACAGCGTCCACAGCGGATACATTTGTTGTTATCCCGGACGATAATGCCGGAACTCTCAACCGGCTCATCCTTTTTCAGTGCTGTCTCCGGTGTTTTCGTTGTCCGGAATTTCCATTGCAGGTTCTGCAGCTCGCAGTTGCCTGTCCGGAAGCAATTGCGGCAGTCCAGATCATGGCACTCCAGCACCTTCCTCAGCACTTCTTTCTGTGCCTCTATTACCCGCGGGGTATTGGTGAACACCTTCATTCCCGCATAAACCCTGGCTTCACTGGCATCTACCAGCGCGGCAATCCCTTCAACCTCCACAACAGCCATCCCAAGTCTGTCCTTTTCCTGCACACCCTTCAGATAACCAAGTGTCGGAATTTTGATGTCAAACTGCTGTGACGCGTATTTATCTTCATACGAGGCTTCCAGAATCGTTGCATCCTCCCGTGCATGAACCGGATTTCCATTGATTAAAATACGAACCTTCTCCATTTGCGGCTCCCTTCTTAGCGTCATTTCGCTCCTATTGTTTCTCTATTATAGATTTTTTTCTCATGAATCCCATGTTCATCTGTTTAGCATCCGGACATAAAAAATCCCCCGGCAATGTACATTTGCACATTACCAGGGGATTCCTGCTATTTTTCGTTTTGTATGCCCAGCAGATGAAATGTCAGCTGAATCTTCATGATCTCTTCTGCCTGGCTAATATCACAGTTCATAATGCTTCGTATTTTATCCAGCCTGCTGTACAGCGTATTCCGATGGATATGCATCTGCTCACACAACGCCGCGATCTCCTTCGGATGGCTCAGATATTCCCGCAACGTGACCAGCAGATCGCTTCCGTGTTCTTCATCATATTTCTGCAAATCCAGTACAGGACGATAACAGTACTGGGAAATGGTTCCCTTCCTCCGCACCTGTTCCACCAGAGCGTCTACCTGATGCTCCGCAAACCAGGTAATGCTCTGACCGGGATAATGACGTCCTGCCTCCATGGCCAATTCTGTTTCCTCCCGCCGTGTCTTCATATCTGAAAAATCATAGAATGGCCCTGTCAGTCCGGCATACAGGTTATTCGCCCGGAGATACTCATTCCAGTCTTCCACTTCCTCACAGGTAACCAGATGATTTGCGCCCCGGCTGACCAGAAAAATCCACCGGAATTCCTGACTGACATAAATGCTGTTGCTGAACATCCTGCTTAAATAATCCTGAAGAACCGTATCTTTCCTGTTTGGAACCGTCAAACTGGCCGGCGCTACGCTGATCAGATACATGGACTCACACAGTGTATAATTAAATACATGAAGCTGTTTGCGAATATCCTCCACCGAAACATTGCTGCCGCTTAAAATGGTTTCCATGATGTGGGTGTAAAAGCTTGCCTTATTCAGGGTATACAATTCTTTTTTTCCCATCTCAATGCCCAAAAGCACCGCAATGGATGGCAGATACGGGCGGTAAAGCCGGTTCATCCGTGTTTCTGAATATTCCGGCAGATCAAATATAACCAGATATCCTATCTTCATCCAGTTGAATGTAACTGGCATGGTCCATGTCGTATAATGCCTGGTATGCACAGCTATCGGTTCTGTCGCATTTACCAGTTTGCTCAGTATGCCCGTCTTCCGAAAATAATCCATCTCATCCTGTGGTGTCCTCAATCCAGGATGAACGTATTGCTGGCGTACCTGGGACACATCCAGATAAGAACGTGATGAGGCCACAAAGGTAAACGAGTTATCCAGAACATCCACCGTCATGCCCAGCAGGTCAGCTACAATATCCACCAGTTTCTGCACGCCTCCTTCACGATTAATGACCTCCTGCATCCGGTGCAGGGCATCATTCACATCCGCATCAATCTGGAACAGCTCATTGATTTTGGCCAGGAAATGACAGATTCTGGTTCTTCCGCATACTTCAAGGCTGTTAGAAACCTGATCCGGCAGTTTTGATTCTTTTTTCGTTTCTGACTCATGAAAAACCGCCACAGAGCACCCTGGGACAAATTCCACCTTATCCACTTCGCGCTCATCAATCAGATAAAGATAATTCGTTTTATCTGCTTTTA
>CAZJQX010000070.1:0-11737 GCA_964548305.1 uncultured Lachnospiraceae bacterium | reverse complement strand
GTTATTGCCGATCAGGACAATAAGGATGCCATGGTAATCGTGCCTGATACACAGCTGTCTCTTGCAATCGGTAAGGAAGGACAGAATGCACGTCTTGCAGCCAAGCTGACCGGCTACAAGATCGACATCAAGTCTGAGTCCCAGGCACAGGAGCAGGGTGTCTTCGACGAGATGGGCATCGACTATCATGGAGAAGGCAGCTTCGAGGAGTCCGATGAAGAGGACGCATCCTATGCTGAGGATGAGACCTATGATGAAGCTGAGGAGACTGCAGCTGAGGAAACAGAGGAAAGCGCTGCAGATGATGGAGACACAGCTGAAGAATGAAGAAAATACCACAGAGAAGCTGCATTGGCTGTGGACTGAAAAAGGATAAAGGCGATCTGCTGCGCATTGTGCGGAGTCCGGAGGGAGAGTTTTCTCTGGACCCGAGCGGCAGAAAGAACGGCCGCGGCGCCTACATTTGCAAAGATCCGGCGTGTCTGGAAAAAGCAGAGAAGCGGAAGGCACTGCAGAGATCCTTTAAGACAGAGGCGGACAGCCGGATTTACCAGCAGCTTCGGGAGGAGCTTGAACAGCTTGCAGAATAGATTTTATGGACTTTTGGGGCTCGCCATGCGGGCCGGCAAAATACGGTCCGGTGAATTCTCCGCGGAGAAATCCGTGAAGGAGGAGCGGGCCAGGCTGGTGATCGTTCCGGAGGATGCATCAGAAAATACCAAGAAGAAATTCCGGAACATGACGACCTATCGGGAGATTCCCTTTTATATTTACGGAACAAAGGATGCCCTGGGACACGCCATGGGAAGAGAGGAGCGCTCGTCCATCGCCGTGGAGGATGATGGCTTTGCAGAGCAGATGAAACGCATTTTGGACGGAGGTAGTGTGAATGGCAGATGAAATGAGAGAGAACGGAACAAACGGCGGGAATGAAAAGGGCAATGCTCCGAAGAAAAAGAAGCTTGCTGTTGTGTTCCACTCACAGAATTCCGTAAATCATAAGAATCATCCGCTCAGCAATCGCTTTTCTGATAAGGCGAAGAGCGGAGAGAAGACAGCTGAGAAGCCGGTTCAGAGAAAGTCCCCCAACGGACGTCCTCTGCCGCCGGGAACCGCACGGGTAAAGACTCTTCGTGAGCTGAACGAGATCCAGCGCCAGGAAGAGGAGAGAGAGCGTAAGGAGGAGGCGCTTCGCATTGAGCGTGAGCGTCAGGCTGCCGAGGAGCTGAGAAAGCAGCAGGAGGCTGAGGCAAAGGCCCGTGAGGAGCGTGAGCGACTGGCTAAGGCACAGCAGGCAGAGAAGAAGTCTGCTGAGGCGCAGAGACCGGCCCAGAGCAGAGATGCACGTCCGGCACGCCCGCAGAACGGTGAGAGAAGAAGCTTTGGAGACCGCCGCGATGGTGCACGTCCGCAGGGAGACCGGGGACCGAGAACCGACAGAAACGGCCGGCCGCAGAACGGCGACAGAAGAGGCCCGCGCCCCGATGGTCAGCAGAGACCGCAGAACGGCGAGCGCAGAGGTTTTGCGCCCAGAAAGGACAACGCTCAGGCTGCGCCGGATATCGTCGAGAAGAAGAATACCCAGCGGCATGATGCGGTGAAGCCGCAGAAGAAGACCTACGGCGGCAAGAGCTTCGAGAACGAGAAGGCAGCGATTTCCCAGAAGAACCGGAACACCAGAAAGCAGAATAAGTACGGTGCTCAGCAGAGCTACGAGAGAGATGATCAGAACGTACACAAGGGACCGAGAAAGAATGGCAAGGGTGCCTTCATTAAGCCGGAGGTAGTAAAGCCGGTAGAGGAAGAAATCAAGTCCATCACCATCCCGGAGACCATCACCATCAAGGAGCTCAGCGACAAGATGAAGCTGAAGCCGGCAGAGATTATCAAGAAGCTCTTCATGCAGGGCAAGCTGGTGACGCTGAACTCCGAGCTCAGCTACGAGGAAGCAGAGAACATTGCGGTAGAATACGACATTCTCTGCGAGCAGGAGGAAAAGATCGATATCATCGCCGAGATGGTGAAGGACAGCGAAGAGGATGCAGAAGAGGATCTGGTTTCCAGACCGCCCGTTGTCTGCGTCATGGGTCATGTTGACCATGGTAAAACCTCTATTCTGGATGCGATCCGCAACACCAATGTTACCTCTCACGAGCACGGCGGCATTACACAGTCCATCGGTGCTTATCAGGTGAAGGTGAATGTAAACGATGAGGATCGTATCATTACCTTCCTGGATACACCGGGACATGAGGCTTTCACCGCCATGCGTATGCGCGGTGCGCAGTCCACAGATATCGCTGTACTGGTGGTGGCTGCCGATGACGGTATCATGCCGCAGACGGTAGAGGCCATCAACCATGCCAAGGCTGCCAATACCCAGGTGATTGTGGCCATCAACAAGATTGATAAGCCGACAGCAAATCCGGATCGTGTAAAGCAGGAGCTGATGCAGTACAACCTGGTGCCGGAGGATTACGGCGGAGATATTATCTGCTGCCCGGTATCCGCTAAGACCGGTGAAGGCCTGGACAACCTGCTGGAGAACATTGCGCTGATGGCAGATGTGATGGAGCTGAAGGCGAACCCCAACAGAAAGGCCTACGGCGTTGTGATCGAGGCCGAGCTGGATAAGGGCCGCGGTTCCGTAGCCCGTCTCCTGGTGCAGAAGGGTACGCTGCATGTGGGTGATGTTGTTGCGGTAGGCTCTGCCTACGGCAAGGTTCGTGCCATGATCGACGACAAGGGCGAGCGCATCAAGAAGGCTACCCCTTCCATGCCGGTAGAGATCCTCGGTCTCAATTCTGTGCCGAATGCAGGCGAGATCTTCCAGGTGAAGGACAACGAGAAGGATGCCAAGGCCTATGCAGCTGCTTTCGTTACCGAGAACAAGCAGAGAATGGTGGAGGAGTCCAAGAAGAAGGTTTCGCTGGATGCACTCTTCGACCAGATCAAGGCCGGCGAAATCAAGGAGCTGCCGATCATCGTCAAGGCCGATGTACAGGGTTCTGTGGAGGCCGTGAAGGATTCACTTCTGAAGATCAAGAACGACGAAGTACAGGTGAAGGTGATTCACTCCGGCGTTGGTGCCATCAACGAGTCCGATGTGACACTGGCAAGTGCTTCCAACGCTATCGTCATCGGCTTCGATGTTAAGCCGGACGCTATGGCGAAGGAGACTGCAGACCGCGAGCACGTGGATGTGCGTCTCTACAACATTATCTACAAGGCCATCGAGGATATCGAGAATGCCATGAAGGGAATGCTGGCACCGGTATACGAGGAGAAGGTGATCGGTCACGCTGTGATCCGTCAGACATTCAAGTCCTCCGGTGTGGGTACCATTGCGGGATCCTATGTGCTTGACGGTATGGTACAGCGCGGCGCGAAGGCCAGAATCACCCGTGCCGAGGAGCAGATCTTCGAGGGCGAGATTGCATCTGTCAAGAGATTCAAGGACGACGTTAAGGAAGTAAAGACCGGCTACGAGTGCGGCCTTGTCTTCGAGGGCTTCTCCGATCTTCAGGTGGATGACCAGATCGAGGTCTATGTAATGGAAGAGGTTAAGCGTTGAAAAAACAGAATTTTAAATATCAGAGACGGAATGAGGATGTACGGCGCGAGCTGTCAAGCCTCATCCGGGATGTGAAGGATCCCCGGGTTTCGCCGATGACCAATCTGACCGGTGTGGAGCTCACGCCGGATCTTCAGTACTGCAAGGTCTATGTATCGGTGCTGGGCGATGAGAACGCCATGGACAGAACCCTGGAGGGTCTTCGGGCGGCAGCAGGCTTCCTGCGCCGCGGTCTGGCGCAGGGACTGAACCTGCGGCATACACCGGAGCTTCAGTTCAAGGCGGATCATTCCGTGGAATACGGTGCACGAATGGATGCACTGATCGGCAAGGTGAGCCGTGAGGACGCGGAGCGTCCCGTGGGCCTTCCGGTGAATGCAGACAATATGTACGCGGATGAAGAGGAAGAGGATTTCTGAAAGCCATGAAAGAGGAGTTTAATCAGCTGATTCAGGCCGCAGAAGACATTTGCATAGTGGGACACACGAACCCGGACGGAGACTGTCTGGGTTCTACCCTGGGCACCAAAGCCTATATCAAAAAGCGGTTTCCGGAGAAGCGGGTCAATGTCTATCTGCAGGAGGCCAATGCGAAATTCGCCTATTTGCCGGGCTTCGACAGCATTATCCATATCCCTTCAGAGCGGAAGTATGATCTCTGCATCATGTGCGACTGTGCCGGCTTCGACCGGCTGGGAGATTACGGTGTCCTGGCGAAGAATGCGGCGAAGCTTTATGTTGCCGATCATCATGTGACAAATGACACGAAATACGAGCATGCTTCTATCTTTCCGGAGGCCTCCAGCACCTGTGAGGTGGTGTTTGATCTGATGGAGCAGGAAGACATTGACCTCGATGCGGCGACTTGCCTCTATACGGGACTGGTGCATGACACGGGCGTCTTCAAGTACTCCTGTACCTCGAAGCATACAATGGAAATTGCGGGCTTTCTGATGGGGCTGGGCGTGGATTTCGGCAGCATCATTGATGACAGCTTTTATATGCGGACCTATGCACAGCAGCAGGTGACCGGACGGGTACTGATGGAAAGTCTGCTGCTGATGGAGAAGCGGATACTTGCCGGCTGGATCACCATGAAGGACATGCATTTCTATCACGTGACGACCAAGGATATTGACGGCATCGTTGCCACCATGAGGGAAACCCGGGATATAGACGGTGCGGTCTTCGCTTATGAGGTGGGAAGCCAGGTTTATAAGGTGAGCCTTCGCTCCAACAATCCCATGCTGGATGTGGCTCAGGTGGCCCGGGCCTTCGGCGGCGGCGGTCATAAGATGGCGGCCGGCTGTACCCTGCAGGGCTCCTATCATGATGTATTGAACAACGTTATGAAACAGCTGTCCCTGCAGATGGATGCCCCCGGCTTTCAAAGCAGGCGGCCTGCGGATACGAAATAAATGGATGGAATTGTAAATGTATATAAGGAGAAGGGCTGGACAAGCTTCGATGTGACGAAGCGGCTGCGGGCTATTCTTCATGAAAAGAAAATTGGACATACAGGCACACTGGACCCCATGGCTGAGGGTGTGCTGGTGGTCTGTGCCGGAAAAGCCACTAAGCTGGTGTCGGACATCACAGGCACCGACAAGGTCTATGAAGCGGAGTTCGAGCTGGGGCTCACCAGTGACACCGAGGACAGTACCGGAACCATTCTGACCCGGACCGCACCGCAGTGCACCGAGGAGGAGCTTCGGGCTGCAGTGGAATCCATGGTGGGAGAGTATGAGCAGACCCCGCCTATGTACAGTGCCAAAAAGATCAACGGTCAGAAGCTTTATGACATTGCCCGTAAGGGACGGGTGGTGGAGCGGAAGCCGGTGAAGATCCGTATTTTCTCTATAGATATTCTGGAAATTGCCATGCCGCGGGTGCGGATTTCCGTGCGTTGCGGCAAAGGCACTTATATTCGTACGCTTTGTGCGGACATCGGGGAAAAGCTTCAATGCGGTGCCGTGATGACGGCACTGAAGCGGACCCGCGTGGGCTCATTCGGTATTCAGGATAGTCTGAAGCTTTCAGAGCTGGAGCGGCTTTCTGAGGAGGGACGGCTTTCCGAGGTTCTTCTGCCGCCGGTTTATGTGCCTGTGCCTACCGTGGCTTGCTTCGGCAAGTTTGACGGCGGTCATCGGGGACACCAGCGGATTTTCGAAGAGGTATTCCGCATTGCGAAGGAAAAGAACCTGAAAACGGCAGTTCTAACCTTTTCACAGAACCCTGCCAATCTGGTGAAAAACACGGCGCATCCGGCGATTTCCACGGCTGCGGAGCACCTGACCCGTCTTCGAAACCAGGGCTTTGACTATCTCTTCGAGTTTCCTGTGACGAAGGAAACCATGTGTATGCCGCCGGAAACCTTTTTGGAGAGGGTTCTGGTAAACGGCATGCATGCATCGGACATCGTGGTGGGAACTGACTGCAGCTTTGGCTACAAGGCCGAGGGCAATGCTGCACTGCTGGAAAAGGATGCGGCGCGCTTCGGTTACACCGCGCATATTCTGAAGAAGCGGGAAGTGACTGATGAAGCGGGCAATGTCAGGGAAATTTCCAGCAGCTTTATTAAGGAGGAAATTTCCAAGGGAAATGTCCGGAAGGCCCAGGAACTGCTGGGACGCTATTTCAGCATGGCCGGTGTTGTGGTTCACGGCAAGCAGCTTGGCGGCGCGGTGCTGGGATTTCCAACCGCCAACATTATCCCATCCCCCGGAAAGTCTCTGCCGGCAGCCGGCGTCTATGTGAGCCGGGTGCTTATTGACCAGAAGCTCTATGCCGGTATGACCAATGTGGGAAACAATCCGACGGTATCAGCGGACAATCCGGTAGACATCGAAACACATGTGCTTAATTACAGCGGGGATCTCTACGGAAAGAAGATTCGGGTAGATTTTGTGGACCGGATCCGTGACCAGCAGCGTTTTCCTTCGCTGGAGGACCTGAAGGCACAGCTTCAAAAGGATGTGGCTTTTACGGCGGATTATTTTGAAAAGAATCCATTGACTTTGGGTTCCTGATTTGCTATCATAAGCAAGGTTTTCGCGTCGGCATGATCATACGGACTCCTTCCGGTGGTTCTGTCGGACGTATGAATAAAATTTAAGGAGGAAATTCAAATGATTACAAAAGAGAAGAAAGCAGCCCTGATCGCAGAGTACGGCCGTAAGCCCGGCGACACCGGTTCACCGGAGGTTCAGGTAGCTATCCTGACCACAAGAATTGCAGAGCTTACCGAGCATCTGAAGCAGAATCCGAAGGACCACCACTCAAGACGTGGACTTCTGATGATGGTTGGTCACAGAAGAGGCCTTCTTGATTATCTCAAGAAGACAGATCTGGATGGTTACAGAGCGCTGATCGAAAAGCTTGGAATCAGAAAGTAATTATGTTTTTGCGAGGGTGGAGAAGCTTTTCTCTGCCCTTTTTGTTTGTCAAACGGACGCAGTCAGTCTGCCCGTTTGATCTTGGAGGATTAAAATGTATAAAAGCTATTCTATGGAGCTGGCAGGCAGAACCCTGACCATCGACATTGACCGGGTATGCGCCCAGGCCAATGGTGCAGCACTGATGCATTACGGCGACACCACAGTTCTCTCTACATGTACCGCATCCAAGAAGCCGAAGGACGGCATTGACTTCTTCCCTCTCTCTGTAGAGTATGAGGAGAAGATGTACTCTGTCGGCAAGTTCCCGGGCGGCTTCAAGAAGAGAGAGGGCAGAGCCGGTGACAGTGCCATTCTGACTGCACGTGTGATCGACCGTCCCATGCGTCCCCTTTTCCCGAAGGATTACCGCAACGATGTCCTTCTGGATAATGTTGTTCTGTCCGTGGATCAGGACTGCGCGCCGGAGCTTCTGGCTATGCTGGGATCTTCCCTGGCAGCAAGCCTTTCCGATGTACCTTTCGATGGTCCCTGCGCCGCAACCCAGGTGGGTCTCATCAACGGTGAGTTCATCATCAACCCGGGCAACGGTGAGAAGGCAGTGTCTGACCTTCTGCTGACTGTGGCTTCCACCCGTGACAAGGTTATCATGATCGAGGCCGGTGCAAATGCGATCTCCGATGAGCAGATGATCGAGGCGATCTATCGTGCCGATGACGTGAACAAGAAGATCATCGGTTTCTTCGATTCCATCATCGCAGAGTGCGGCAAGCCGAAGCACAGCTACCAGTCCTATGCCGTTCCGGAAACTCTCTTCGAGAAGATCAAGACCATTGTTAGCCCGGAGGAGATGGAGACTGCTGTATTCACTGATGACAAGCAGCAGAGAGATGAAAATGTGGCTGCCGTTACCGAGAAGCTGGAGGCGGCTTTTGCAGATGACGAGGAAGCACTTGCTCAGCTCCCGGATGCCATTTATCAGTATGAGAAGAAGACTGTCCGCAAGATGATCCTGAAGGACCACAAGCGTCCGGACGGCCGTGCCATTGACCAGATCCGTCCTCTGGAGGCAGAGGTAGATCTGCTGCCGAGAGTACATGGTTCTTCTATGTTCAAGCGCGGACAAACCCAGATCATGAACATCACTACATTGGCACCGCTTTCTGAGGTGCAGAAGGTGGAGGGCCTCAACGAGTACGAGACCGAGAAGCGCTACATGCATCAGTACAACTTCCCCGGCTATTCCGTAGGTGAGGCTAAGGCATCCAGAGGTCCGGGAAGACGTGAGATCGGCCATGGCGCTCTGGCAGAGAGAGCTCTGATCCCGGTGATTCCTTCTGTTGAGGAGTTCCCGTATGCCATCCGTTCCGTATCCGAGACCATGGAGTCCAACGGATCCACATCCATGGCATCCACCTGTGCTTCCTGCATGTCCCTGATGGCAGCGGGCGTTCCCATTAAGGAAATGGTGGCTGGTATTTCCTGCGGCCTGGTAACCGGCGAAACCGATGACGACTACATTGTCCTGACAGACATTCAGGGTCTTGAGGATTTCTTCGGCGATATGGACTTCAAGGTAACCGGAACCCATACCGGCATCACCGCTATTCAGATGGACATCAAGATCCACGGTCTGACTCGTCCCATCGTAGAGGAGGCCATCCGTCGTGCCCATGAGGCAAGAAACTTCATCATGGACGGCGTCATGACTTCTGCTATCGCTGAGCCGCGCAAGGAGCTTTCTAAGTATGCACCGAAGATCATTACCCTTCAGATCAATCCGACAAAGATCGGTGATGTTATCGGAAAGCAGGGCAAGACCATCAACGGCATCATTGAAGAGACCGGTGCAAAGATCGATATTGATGACAATGGTACAGTTTCCATTTCCGGCACGGATATGAGTGCACTGCAGAAGGCGAAGGAGATCATTGAGTCTATCGTTCTGGAGCTGGAGCCGGGCATGGTCCTGAAGGGAAAGGTTGTCCGCATCATTGACATCGGTGCCTTTGTTAAGCTGACACCGAGCAAGGACGGCATGATTCACATTTCCAAGCTGGCCGACAGAAGAGTCGAGAAGGTTGAGGATGTGGTGAAGATCGGCGATGAGGTTACCGTAAAGGTAAAGGAAATCGACAAGATGGGCAGAATCAATCTGACCATGAAACCTTCTGATCTGGCATAAAGCACAGCAGCAAGCTGAGGGAGAATCCTATGAAAATCAGAACCAGATATGCCCCGTCTCCGACGGGAAGAATGCATGTGGGAAATCTGCGGACAGCCCTTTATGCTTATCTTATTGCGAAGCATGAGGACGGCGATTTTCTGCTGCGGATCGAGGATACAGACCAGGGAAGACTGGTGGAGGGTGCGGTTGATCTGATCAACCGTACGCTGGCGGATACCGGACTGATCCCGGACGAGAGTCCGGACAAGCCCGGCGACTGCGGTCCCTATGTGCAGTCGGAGCGTGTGGCTGCGGATATTTACAGACAGTACGCTCAGGAGCTGGTGGAGAGCGGAAAGGCTTACTACTGCTTCTGTACGAAGGAGCGGCTGGAGAGCCTGAAAACCACTGTGAACGGCGAGGAGATCATGCATTACGATAAGCATTGTCTCGGCCTGTCACAGGAGGAGGTACAGGAGAAGCTGAACAGCGGCATGCCGTATGTCATTCGTCAGAACAATCCCACAGAGGGAACGACGACCTTCCATGACGAGCTGTACGGTGATGTGACGGTTGACAATTCTGAGCTGGATGACATGGTGCTTATCAAGTCGGATGGCTATCCCACGTACAACTTTGCTAATGTTGTCGATGACCACCTGATGGGCATCACCCATGTGGTGCGCGGCAATGAGTACCTGTCCTCAAGTCCTAAGTACAACCGTCTCTATGAGGCCTTTGGCTGGGAGATTCCGAAGTACGTACATTGTCCTCTGATCACCGATGAGAATCACAAGAAGCTGAGCAAGCGCTCCGGCCATGCGTCCTTTGAGGATCTCATTGACCAGGGCTTTGTATCTGAGGCTGTGGTGAACTTTGTGGCACTGCTGGGCTGGAGCCCTGAGGATAACCAGGAGATCATGAGCCTGCAGGAGCTGGTGGAGAAGTTCGACTATCGCCGCATTTCCAAGTCTCCGGCGGTCTTTGATATGGAGAAGCTTCGCTGGATGAACTCGGAATACATTAAGGCGATGGATTTCGATGCGTTCTATGAGAGAGCGCTGCCGTACATTCAGGAGGCAGTGAAGAAGCCTCTGGATTATAAGCATCTGGCCACCATGGTGAAGAGCAGAATTGAAATCTTCCCTGACATTCCGAGCCATATCGATTTCTTTGAGGCAGTTCCGGAATACGGCACAGAGCTTTATGTCAACAAGAAGTCGAAGACCACACTGGAGAATTCTCTGGCGCTGCTGCAGGAGGTATATCCTCTGCTTGCTGCACAGGAGGATTATTCCAACGATGCGCTTTTTGAAATGCTTTCGGCTTTCGGTAAAGAGAAGGGCTACAAGACCGGCTTCATTATGTGGCCGATCCGCATTGCACTTTCCGGAAAGCAGATGACCCCGGCCGGTGCCACCGAGATTATGGAGGTACTGGGCAAGGAGGAATCCCTGAAGCGTCTGGAAGCCGGCATTCAGAAGCTGGAAGGCTGATTCGCAGAAGGTCTTTACGTTTGATCAATAAGTTTCATCAAGAGCATGTCTCTATAATGGGGACATGCTCTTTTTGTAATTGTTTAGCGCCACAGCGCTGAAAATCTGCTTGCCAAGGCTCATCAATCCTGATATTCTTAATTACAAAGAATTAAATTCAATATCTCGAAATGTTTTATGTCTATTTAAGCCTATCTATTGTTGCAGCCGCTGTACATGAATGGCTGACAATCTGTATCACAGGGGAGCAGCACCCGAATCCCATCTTTCATTAATTTTATGAATATAACAGGAGGCCGTCTATGGGCTTTTCTGAGAATCAGCAGCAGGCTATCATGCATGACAGAGGGCCGGCCATGGTGCTGGCGGGGCCGGGATCCGGCAAAACCACGGTCATAACCCAGCGCATCAAGTATCTTATCGAGAACCGGCATGTCGATCCGCAGCACATTCTGGTCATTACCTTTACACGTGCGGCGGCCCAGGAAATGGAGGGCCGCTTTCAGAAGCTTTGCGCTTCTCCTCAGCCGGTGAATTTCGGCACCTTTCATTCCATATTCTTCCAGATTTTGAAGCTCAATTACAAGTACACCAGCAGAAACATTATTTCCGAACGGGAGCAAATGCTGACTCTGCGGGGGTATGCAGAGGCACTCAAGGTGGACATGGAATATGATGCGGATTTCTTTCGACAGCTTCTCGGCGAAATCGCGGAGTGCAAGGCCCGGGAGGCCGCCGGGAATGAGGACAGTTTTCGGTCGGAGCTTCTGGATCCGGCTGTGTTTCAACAGCTGTTTCAGGGGTACCGGCAGTCTCTTAAGGAACGGCGTCTCATAGACTTTGACGATATGCTCTTTGAAACCCTGCAGCTGTTTCGTACCCAGCCGCAGGAACTCCGGGTCTGGCAGGAGAAGTTCACTTATATACTGGTCGATGAGTTTCAGGACGCTTCGCCAATTCAGTATGAAATTGTACGGCTTCTGGCGGAGCCTCGCCGGAATTTGTTTATCGTGGGAGACGATGACCAGTCTATCTATGGCTTTCGGGGTGCCCGGCCGGAGCTGATGCTGAACTTTGAAAAGGATTATCCCGGTGCGAAGCGAATA
>CAZJQX010000069.1:0-11766 GCA_964548305.1 uncultured Lachnospiraceae bacterium | reverse complement strand
GCTAAACAATTATCAGGTAATTATAATCCCTGAATACGGTATCCACAATCTCCGCAATCCGGAAGAATACCCGACTGTTCTTTTCGCCGACACGGTAGCTGTATTCCTGTCCGCCGAGCCGCACCGCCGCGTCGCCCTGGGCCGTCAGGAAGACGAAGCCGTCGTTTTCCGACATATGCATATCCTTTTCGTTCGCGAAGAGGGTCAGCTTGTCCTTATAGGGAGCGGAAGCGTAGGGACAGAAGGTTTTGCAGTTGCCGCACTCGTTGCACATGTAGTCGATGTGAATGATCTGATGCATGTTTCTGCCGGGCACCTTGATGGCCATGTTGGCACGGTTCGGACAGACATCTACGCAGCTCTCACAGATGTGGTCACAGCCCAGACAGCGCTTGTCCGGGGTGCCGGCTTCCGGTGCCTCCGCCAGAATGCCCTTCTTGGCATAGACGGCTTCGTCGGTCATTTCGGATACATAGCGGGTACCGATTTCGGTATTCAGAATCGCCTCGCAGGCCAGCTTTGCGTCGGCAATGGCCTTCACGATGATGGACGCGCCCTTGGCACCGTCGCCGATGACATAGACATTCTTCACGGAGCTTTCCAGCGTGTCCGCAGACAGCACCGGCAGGCCCTTTTCGTTCACGGCAATGCCGTTCTTCTCATAGAAGCTGCCGTCTACGCGCTCGCCGATGGAGGCAATGACGGTATCGCAGGGCACGCTGACGCATTCCTCGGTTTCCTTCACCGCACGTCTGCCGCTTTCGTCCATGTCGGAAAGCTCCATACGATGGCAGAGGAGACTGCCGTTCTGAAGAGAAACCGGCGCCAGCAGCTCGGAGAAGATCACGCCGTCGGCAACGGCCTCCTCCAGCTCCTCAGCTTCAGCCGGCATGTAGCGTCGGGTTCTCCGGTACACCAGATATACATTTTCTACGCCGTCATTCCGTACCGCGGCCCGGGCCGTATCCATGGCCGTGTTGCCGCCGCCGACCACGGCCACGTTTTTGCCGAGCTCTACATGTCCGTCACTGTCCTTGAAGGCCTGTAGGAAGTGGTGGGCGTTCATGGCCGTGCCCTCTGTGAGCTGCAGCGGCGTCTCCTTGTGGGCACCCACTGCCAGAATCACCGCATCGTTCTCTGCCTTCAGCGCCGCGAGATCATCGATCCGGGTATTCAGCACGAACCTTGCGCCCATGGCCTCTGCCAGAGCCACATCCTTCTGGATTTCCTCTGCCGGGAGACGGAAGGAGGGGATAATGTTGGCAACCACACCGCCTGCGCGGCTTGCCTCGTCATAAACGGTCACCGCAGCACCTGCCCGGGCCAGATAAAAAGCGGCAGCGATACCGGCAGGACCGGCACCGACGATGGCCACCTTCTTCTTGCTGCTGCCGGTGGGCGCCAGAGTCGGAAGCACCGCATCATAGCCATTTCTCGCGGCGATCAGCTTGTTGCTGCGGATCTGCACCGGGTTCTCGTACTGGTTTCTGGTGCAGGCGGACTGACAGCCGTGGGCACAGATGTTTCCGGTCATGAAGGGCAGAGGATTCTTATCCAGGATGACCCGAAGTGCCTCCTCGAAGCGGCCTTCATTCACGAGTCGCCCATAGGTGGTGATGTCCTGGTGGATGGGGCAGCGGTCGGAGCAGGGCGCGGTGAAGCAGTCTACTAAAGGAACCTCTGCCATGGATTTTCGATTGGGCAGCGGCTTCACGGGCTTACGGTAGTGGTGATCCTTCTGTGCGTCCTCCGCCAGCTTCTGTACAGCGGAGACATTTACCCCGGTCCAGTCTGCAGCCGGCTTCTTGTTCAGAAGCTCGGCCATCTGAATGAGGCGGGCATAGCCGCCGGACTTCAGAAGCGTGGTGGCCATGGTTACGGGCCAGATGCCGGTGCCGATGATGTCAGAAATGTTGAAATAATCCGCGCCGCCGGAATAGGAGATCCGGAGCCTGCCGTCGAAGGTGTCGCTCAGCTTCCGCGCCACCTGCATGGACAGGGCATAGAGGGACTTGCCGGACATATACATCTCGGTGGAGGGCAGCTCGTTCCGGGTCACATCCACCGGGAAGGTGTTGGTGAGCTTCACGCCGAACTCGAGACCTTGAGATTCGGCCAATGCCTTCAGGCGGGTCAGCATGGGCACCGCATCTTCAAACTGGAGGTCATCCTTGAAGTGGAAGTCCGTGAAGGCGATATAGTCGTAGCCCATGCCGTCCAGGATGCGGCGGGCCTCCTCATAGCCGAGGAGCGTCGGATTGCATTTCACCAGGGTATGAAGATGCTTCTCAGTGATCAGATAAGAAGCGATGGCTTCGATTTCCTGGGGCGGGCAGCCGTGAAGGGTCGAAACGGTGACGGAATTCACGATATCCGGGGTGATGGCATTGAGGTCCTCTGCCTGGAAATGCGTGAAGCGGGAAAGATTGCTCTGCAGCCAGCTGCGGCACTCCTGATACACGGCGGTGGTGTCGGCGTGGGTCATGGCCTCCAGGAAGCCGTCCACTTTGGCGCCCTTGATGCCCTCGAGATCGTAGCCGCAGGAGACATTGAACTGGAAGCCGTCGGGACTGCCCAGACCCCATTCCTTCGAAATCACCTTCAGGGCAAACCAAGCCTTGATGTACTCGTCCCGGGCCTCGGTGATCTCCAGCTCCGTGGACCACTCACAGTTGTAGCACTCGTCCTCGGCGGTGATGCAGGGCTTCTTCACGCACTCTGCCAGCTCCCGGCCGTCCATTTTCTGTACGGTCTTCAGCTCGAAGAAGCGGGAGCCGCCGTAGTAGGCGGCAATGATGTTCTGTGCGAGCTGGGTGTTGGGACCGGCGGCGGGACCGATCTGGGTCTCCAGCTTCCGGCCGAAGAGGGTATAGAAGTGTGAAGGATCGGCCTTCCAGCACTTTGTCATGCCGAAGCAGGCACCGGATTCGTGCTCCTTCAGCAGGCGGTTCATCAGCTTCCCAAAGGGAATGGGGGTCATAATATCGCTCATGGTGTTCTCCTTATAGTAGACTCAAGTGTGTGTTCAGCTGCCGCACTCGGATCAGACCTGACCTGATCCGGAGAGAGCGGCATTGTTCTCTTATCCGTTGATGCGGCGGGCCAGCTCTGCGGCACCCTCCTGTACCCTGGCGAGAGTGGCTTCCTCATCCAGCACCTGAATTTCACGATCCTTCATCAATACCTTGCCGTTTGCAATGGTGGTGGTGACGGAGCGGCCGTTCATGCCGAAGAGCATGTGGCCGTTGATGTTGCCGGCATGCAGCGGGGTCGGGGCAATGTAGTCGGTCACGATGACATCGGCTGCGGCACCGGGCTCCAGCACGCCCAGCTTCTTTTTAAAGTAACGGTTCGCAATGGCGGCGTTGCCGCGGAAGAGCATCTCCGGTACCTCGGACCAGGCGGCATTGGGATCGCAAAGGTGGTGCTTATGGAGAATGTTGGCCACCTTCCAGGACTCCAGCATATCGTGGGTATAGCCGTCGGTGCCGAGACCCGTCAGAATGCCCTTGTGCACGATGTCCATGGTTGGCGGACAGCCGCAGGCATTGCCCATGTTGGACTCGGGGTTGTGCACCACCATGGTATCTGTGTCATGGATGAGATCGATCTCATGGGGATTCACGTAAATGCAGTGCGCCAGCAGGGTCTTGGGACCCAGTACATCCCAGTCATAGAGGCGATCCACAATGCGCTTTGCATGCTCCTTCAGGCAAAGCTGCAGATCCAGGATGCCCTCCGCCACATGGATGTGGTAGCCGATCTCCGTCGGCTTTTCTGCTCGACACTTCTCCATGGTCTTGTCGGAGATGGTGAAGCTTGCGTGCATGCCCATCATACCGGCGATCATGTCGCTGTCGTCCTGCAGCGCATGCTTCGCGAAGGCAACATTTTCCTGAATGGCCTGGCTGCATTTCTCCTCCCCGTCGCGGTCGGAAATCTCGTAGGCGAGACAGCTGCGGATGCCGCATTCCCGGGCGGCTTCCTCGATGGCGAAGAGAGAGCCGGGGATCTCGCCGAAGCTCGCATGATGATCGAAGACCGTTGTCACGCCGTTCCGGATGCACTCGATATAGGTTTCCAGGGCAGAGAGTTTCGTGAGCTCGTTGGTGAGGTGGCGGTCGATGGTCCACCACTGGCCATCCAGAATTTCCAGGAAGCCCTTGGGATTGTAGCCGTTGATGGACAGGCCCCGGGCCATGGCCGAGTAGATGTGCTCGTGGGTGTTAATGAAGGCGGGCATGATGACGCCGCCCTTCGCATCGATAAATTCGGCGTCGGGGTATTTCTTCCTAATGGAAAAGAATTCTCCCACCTCCTGAATCGTATTTCCATTCAGTACGACAGCCCCGTTCTCGAAAAACGGCTGTTCCTGAGCCCTTGTGACAAGTTTTCCATTTCCAATCAGCAGCATACTGAATCTCCTTTCGCGTGCCGGACAGTTCTCTGTCAAAAGTGCACGACAAATCGTCAAGTGTGTTGAGCTTAGTATATCAATATGAACAGTGCAATTCAATAGAAAACCAAAATATTATTTAGATTTCTAAAAAATATTTCGAAAACAGGCTTGCATTCCTGTATAAAAATGATATAGTTGACGTGTACCAAAAAAATTTTTAGGCTGCTGGTGCGGCAGATCCCGATCAGATCTGCGCAGCCTATATCGAATAACTTTGCAAAGAGGCATTTATGAACGAAACGTATTTAGAGGATCTGATTACGATTGCCCATGGTATCGCACGTCAGTTCGGACATGATTGTGAGGTATGTATTCACGATCTGGAAGCGACGGACATGGAGCATACCATTGTATTCATTATTAACGGATACATCACCGGCCGAAAGGTGGGAGACGGCGCGTCCAAGGCAGTGCTGGAGGCACTGGAGGCCCGGAAACGGGGAGAGGCACTGGTGGATCATCTGGCCTACCGTACCCATACGGCAGACGGCAGGATACTGAAGTCCTCCACCATTTTCCTGAAGGATAGGGACGGTGAGTATCGGTATTTGATGGGCATCAACTATGACATCACCTCACTGGTGAACATGGAGGCGGCCATCGGCAACATCACCGAAATCGATGATGCCAAGGACAATGGTGCAGACAATGAGATTCCCATGAATGTCAATGATCTTCTGAATACGCTGATCGATCAGAGCGTGAAGCTGGTGGGCAAGGCCCCGGCGCTGATGACGAAGGACGAAAAGATCCGTGCCATTCACTTTCTGCGGGATGCGGGCGCCTTCCTCATCACCAAGTCCGGCGACAAGGTTTCCAGCTTCTACGGCATCAGCAAGTTCACGCTGTATTCCTATATCGATCAGAAGAAAAATTCATAAATACATTTCAGGAAGGGAGAAAAGAGCTTATGAACCAGGAGTTGAAATGGGTCCTCAACACGATGCCGAAGACCGATGATCGGAATCTGCCGATCATGAGTGTGGAGGAGATCAAGAAGGCCAGAGCCTTCCATGAGAGCTTCCCGCAGTATACAGAGACACCACTTGCGGATCTTCAGAAGATGGCGGATTTCCTGCATCTCGGCACTGTAAAGATCAAGGACGAGTCCTATCGCTTCGGTCTGAATGCCTTCAAGGTGCTGGGCGGCTCCTATGCCATTGCCCGCTACATTGCCGATGAGACCGGCAAGGACGTCTCAGAGCTTCCCTACAGCGTGCTCACCAGTGAGAAGCTGAAGGAGGAGTTCGGTACAGCCACCTTCTTCTCTGCCACAGACGGAAACCATGGCCGCGGTGTGGCCTGGGCAGCCAACAAGCTGCACCAGAAGGCAGTGATCATTATGCCGAAGGGCTCCACCGAGACCCGGCTCAACAACATTAAGAAGGAAAACGCGGAAGCCTGGATCTCCGATGTGAACTATGATGAGTGTGTGCGTCAGGCTGCAAAGCTGGCGGCAGAGACCGAGCACGGCGTGGTGGTACAGGATACCGCATGGGAGGGCTATGAGAAGATCCCGGCCTGGATCATGCAGGGCTACGGCACCATGGCTGACGAGGCAGCAGAGGCGTTCGGCGAGCGTCCGACCCACATCTTCGTGCAGGCCGGTGTCGGCTCTCTGGCCGGTGCTATGGTGGGCTACTTCGCCAACAAGTATATGGACAATCCCCCCATTATGACGGTGGTGGAGGCAGTCCCGGCAGCCTGCCTGTACAAGGGTGCTGTTGCCGGCGACGGCCAGATACGCATCGTAGACGGCGACATGGACACCATCATGGCGGGACTTGCCTGCGGCGAACCCAACATTACCTCCTGGGACATCCTGAAGAACCATGTGCGCTGCTTCATTGCAGCAGAGGATAATGTTGCCGCGCGCGGCATGCGCATGCTGAACGCACCGCTGAAGGGTGATCCGCAGGTATGCTCCGGCGAATCCGGCGCTGCTCCTTTCGGTGCGCTGGCCACCATTATGCTGAATGACGAATACAAGGAGCTCAGAGAGGCTCTGGAGCTCAATGAGAATTCCAAGGTCCTTCTGTTCTCGACAGAGGGCGATACGGATCCGGAAAGATGGAGAAACATCATCTGGGAAGCCAAGGCACGTTGAGGCCTTAAGGAGATAACACATCACAAGCATTGAAAAGGAGAAAAACAATGGGACAGTTATCTAAGGAAGAGCTGGAGAAGATCAAGGCAGCAGCCGAGGGCTATAAGGCGGATATGACCGCATTCCTTCGCGCCATCGTGAAGAATCCGGGTGAGTCTGCAGAGGAGGCCGCACATGTGGCCACCATCAAGGCCGAGATGGAGAAGGTTGGCTTTGATGAGGTGAAGGTGGATTCCCAGGGAAATATCATGGGCTTCATGGGCTCCGGCGAGACACTGATCTGCTTCGACGGCCATATCGATACCGTAGGCATCGGCAATCGTGACAACTGGAACTTCGATCCCTATGAGGGCTTCGAGAACGAGCATGAGATCGGCGGCCGCGGCGTTTCCGATCAGCTGGGCGGCACCGTATCTGCGGTCTATGCTGCCAAGATCATGAAGGATCTGGGCCTCCTGAACGAGAAGTACCGCATCATGGTGGTGGGTACTGTACAGGAAGAGGACTGTGACGGTCTTTGCTGGGAGTATATCTGCAAGGAGGATAAGATCCGTCCGGCCTTCGTGGTTTCCTCAGAGCCCACCGACGGCGGTCTCTACAGAGGACAGCGCGGACGTATGGAGATCCGCATTGACGTGAAGGGCGTTTCCTGCCACGGCTCCGCACCGGAGAGAGGCGACAATGCCATTTACAAGATGGCAGATATCCTGCAGGATGTACGCGCCCTCAACAACAACGGCGATGCAGAGTCCACCGAGATCAAGGGGCTTGTGAAGATGCTGAACCCGAAGTACAACAAGGAGTGGAAGGAAGCCCGCTTCCTGGGAAGAGGTACCGTGACCTGCTCGCAGATCTTCTACACCTCTCCGTCCCGCTGTGCAGTGGCCGATTCCTGTGCGGTTTCTCTGGATCGTCGTATGACCATCGGTGAGACCTGGGAGTCCTGCCTCCAGGAGATCCGTGACCTTCCCGCTGTGAAGAAGTACGGCGAGGATGTGGTGGTTTCTATGTACAACTATGATCGTCCTTCCTACACCGGTCTGGTATATCCCATTGAGTGCTATTTCCCGACATGGGTACTGCCGGAGGATCACAAGGTTTGCAAGGCTTCTGTAGCTGCCTATGAGGCTCTCTTCGGCGAGAAGCGTATCGGTGATGAGGAGACTGTAGCAGAGCGTGAGGTGCGCCCGCTGCTCGATAAGTGGACCTTCTCCACCAACGGCGTGTCCATCATGGGAAGAAACGGCATTCCTGTCATCGGCTTCGGACCCGGTGCAGAGGCACAGGCTCATGCGCCCAACGAGATTACCTGGAAGAAGGATCTGGTGACCTGCGCTGCTTTCTATGCAGCACTGCCGCAATACTACATTGACTAATGATAAAAGGAGAATAGAACAATGGATCAGAAGAAGCTGAGTGAGTATATTGAGGAGCTGAAGAAGCTAGACACCGAGAAGATGTATCAGAACGATTTCTTCCTTACCTGGGAGAAGACTGATGATGAGCTGAAGGCTGTATGGACCGTGGCAGATGCGCTTCGCAACCTGCGCGAGAGAAACATTTCCACAAAGGTATTTGATTCCGGCCTCGGCATCTCCATCTTCCGCGACAATTCCACCAGAACCCGTTTCTCCTTCGCCTCTGCCTGCAACCTGCTGGGCCTGGAGGTACAGGATCTGGATGAGAAGAAGAGCCAGATCGCGCATGGTGAGACCGTTCGTGAGACCGCAAACATGGTTTCCTTCATGGCTGACGTCATCGGTATTCGTGACGATATGTACATCGGCAAGGGTAATGCTTACATGCACGAGGTGGCTGATTCTGTAGAGCAGGGTCACAAGGACGGCGTTCTGGAGCAGCGTCCCACGCTGGTAAACCTGCAGTGTGACATTGACCATCCCACACAGTGTATGGCAGATGCCCTGCACATTATCCATGAGATGGGCGGCATCGAGAACCTGAAGGGCAAGAAGCTGGCCATGAGCTGGGCATATTCTCCGTCCTACGGTAAGCCCTTGTCCGTTCCGCAGGGTGTGATCGGGCTCTTCACACGTCTCGGCATGGATGTGGTTCTGGCACATCCGGAGGGATATGAGGTGATGCCTGAGGTGGCTGAGATTGCGAAGAAGAACGCAGAGCAGTCCGGCGGCAGCTTCAAGGTAACCAACGACATGAAGGAAGCCTTCACCGATGCGGATATCGTATATCCGAAGTCCTGGGCACCCTTTGCTGCCATGGAGAAGAGAACCAATCTCTATGCAGAGGGCGATCAGGCCGGTATCGATGCTCTGGAGAAGGAGCTTCTGGCACAGAATGCAGAGCACAAGGACTGGGCTTGCACCGAGGAGATGATGAAGCTGACCAAGGACGGCAAGGCTCTGTATCTGCACTGCCTGCCCGCCGACATTTCCGGTGTATCCTGCAAGGAGGGCGAGGTAGACGCTTCCGTATTTGATCGCTACAGAGATCCGCTGTATAAGGAGGCATCCTTCAAGCCTTATGTCATCGCAGCCATGATCCTGCTGGAGAAGTTCAAGAACCCGGCAAAGCTTCTTGAGAAGCTTGAGGCCCGCGGACAGGAAAGACAGCTGTCTGAGTAAGTTTGCATCAGGCAACTGAGTGACAATTAAAAAGCGGCGTAGCCAGGCAATATAGCTGAAAAGGGCTATGCCGCTTTTCTTGTACTCAAATTTAGGGAGAATATAGGGATTTTCGGCGAATATGGGAGAGAACAGCATGAACGGAAAGAAGAAAAGGATCGTGATTGCGCTCGGCGGCAATGCCCTAGGCAAGAATCTGCCGGAGCAGATGCAGGCGGTGAAGACCACCGCGAAGGCCATTGCGGATCTGGTGGATGACGGCAATGAGGTGGTGATCGTACACGGCAACGGTCCCCAGGTGGGCGTCATCAACAATGCCATGGCGGCCTATGCAGAGAGCGACAGCAGCACGGCAACACCCCTGTCGGTCTGTGTGGCCATGAGTCAGGCCTACATCGGCTACGACATTCAGAATGCGCTGCGGGAGGAGTTCCGGAACCGGGAGGAGATCGCACCGCCGGTGGCTACTATGGTGACCCAGGTGCGGGTGGATCCGGATGATCCGGCCTTCCAGAGTCCCTCCAAGCCCATCGGCCGCTTTATGGATAAGGAAAAGGCCCTGAAGGAGGCCGGTGAGCGGGGCTGGATCGTGAAGGAGGATGCAGGTCGGGGCTATCGCCGGGTGGTGGCGTCTCCGAAGCCGCAGGAAATCATCGAGCTGTCGGCTATCCGGGCCATGGTGGAGGACGGTAATCTCGTCATTTGCTGCGGCGGCGGCGGTATTCCGGTGATTTCCCAGGGAAAGCATCTGGCGGGGGTACCGGCGGTGATCGACAAGGATTTTGCGGCGGCGTTGCTGGCAAGAGATCTCAATGCAGACATGCTGATCATCCTGACCGCGGTGGAGAAGGTGGCCATCCACTACGGCACCCCGGAGCAGCAATGGCTGGAGGCGCTTACGCCGGAGGAGGCAGAGGCCTATGCAAAAGCCGGTGAGTTCGCGCCGGGCAGTATGCTGCCGAAGGTGGAGGCCGGCATTCAGTTCGCCCGCAGCGGGGAAGGCAGAACTGCCCTCATTACCCTGCTGGAGAAGGCGAGAGACGGACTGCAGGGAAAAACCGGCACACGGATCTGCATGAAAGCTTAAAACTTAAGGCTATGCGGATTTTGAAGGATATGGTAATATCCTTGTAAATAGGGAGTCAACTAAATATCAGGAGGTTGCATCATGAGTATGAATGCAAAAGCGGAAACGAAACAGAAGGGCTCGCTCTTCGAAATGGAAGGTACGCCGGGGATCGGCGAGGTTCTTCCCCTGGCACTCCAGCACGTTGTGGCCATGATTGTGGGCTGTGTGACCCCGGCCATCATCGTATCCAATGCGGCAAGCCTGTCGGACGCAGATAAGGTGCTGATGATCCAGTCTGCCCTGGTGGTGGCGGCGCTCTCCACCCTGCTGCAGGTTTACGGCATCGGCAAGAAAAACGGATTCCACATCGGCTTCCGGCTGCCGGTGATCATGGGCATCAGCTTTGCCTATGTGCCCTCCATGCAGGCCATCGCGGGCACCGGCGGTGTGGCATCGATCCTGGGTGCACAGATCGTCGGCGGCATCATGGCGGTTATTGTGGGCATCTTTGTGAAGAAGATTCAGCGCTTCTTCCCGCCCCTCATCACCGGAACTGTGGTATTCACCATCGGCCTTTCCCTGTATCCCACCGCTGTGAACTACATGGCCGGCGGCAGCTCCAGTGCAGACTACGGTGCACCTCTCAACTGGGTGATTTCCATCGTTACCTTGGGCGTGGTGGTGGCCCTCAATCACTACGGCAAGGGCATCGTGAAGCTGGCGTCCATCCTCATCGGTATTGTGGTCGGCTACGTGATCGCAGCCTTCTGCGGTCTGGTGAATTTCTCCTCTGCTGCCAGTGCAGCATGGTTCTCGGTTCCTCAGCCTTTCCACTTCGGCGTGGTTTTTGACCCGGCAGCCTGCGTGGCCATCGGCCTTCTTTTTGTGATCAACTCGATCCAGGCCATCGGCGACATCACTGCCACCACCACAGGCTCCATGGATCGTTATCCGAGCGGTGAGGAGCTGAAGAGCGGTATCATCGGCTACGGCATGACCAACATTATCGGTGCCATGCTGGGCGGTCTTCCCACGGCATCCTTCTCACAGAACGTGGGTATCGTCACCACCACAAAGGTAGTGAACCGCTGCGTCTTCGGTCTGGCTGCATTGGTGATTCTCATTGCGGGTCTCGTGCCGAAGTTCTCTGCTATTCTGACCACCATTCCCCAGTGCGTACTGGGCGGGGCCACCATCACCGTATTTGCTTCCATCGCCATGACCGGTATGCGGCTCATCAACACGGAGAAGATGAACTACCGGAATACCAGCATTGTAGGTCTGTCCGTGGCGCTCGGCATGGGTATCTCCCAGTGTCAGGCGGCTCTGGCCAGCTTCCCGGATGCTGTCACCATCATCGTGGGCAAGAGCCCGGTGGTGGTTGCAACCCTGATCGCACTGCTGCTGAACAGCATCCTGCCGAAGGAAATGGACAGCTGAAGCAATTCTCAGTATAATTAAGGCTGACTAACGGGCTGCGGTTGGGGGAGCGTCCCCGGACCGCAGCCTTTGTAATCAAAAGGATGCTCCG
>CAZJQX010000068.1:0-11813 GCA_964548305.1 uncultured Lachnospiraceae bacterium | reverse complement strand
CTTGACAAAGATACCCCTTGGGGGTATCTTTTTTATATATGGAAATATAGGGGGCGGGGGTATGCACTGGAATGCCATGCAGCCTCCGTCGTCATAACGATGCCGGCAGATTCTTTCTGCGGAGAGGAGCATACATGAAGCAATATACAGTAACCGGCATGAGCTGCGCAGCCTGCCAGAGTCGGGTGGAGAAGGCTGTGGCCAAGGTTCCCGGCGTCAGCAGCTGCTCTGTATCCTTGCTGACCAATTCCATGGGGGTAGAGGGTACGGCGAGCCCCGACGACATTATCCGGGCGGTGACAGCGGCGGGCTACGGCGCGAGTCTGAAGGGCGCGGAGAAAAGCAGTGCGAAAAATAAGATGGCAGCAGAAGAGGAGGCGCTGCAGGATCACGAGACACCGAAGCTCAGACGTCGACTTCTGCAGTCGCTGGCCTTCCTTCTCGTCATTATGTATCTGTCCATGGGACACGGAATGCTGGGCTGGCCGGTGCCGGCCTTTATCGGGAATGGAGCGGCGCTCGCCATGACGGAAATGCTTCTGGCCATCATTGTCATGGTCATCAATAAAAAATTTTTTACCTCCGGTTTTCAGAGTCTTCTGCACGGCAGTCCGAACATGGATACCCTGGTGGCGCTTGGTTCGGGTGCATCCTTCATTTATTCTCTTGCAGCGCTATATGCATTGACGGCACGGATGGCTGATGGTGATATGGCGTCTGTACATCATATTGTGCACAATTTGTACTTCGAAACGGCGGCCATGATCCCCACGCTGATCACGGTCGGGAAAATGCTGGAGGCCATGTCTAAAGGACGCACCACGGATGCGCTGAAAGGCCTCATGAAGCTGGCGCCGAAGACCGCAGTGCTGCTGCGGGACGGCAAGGAGGAGACTGTCAGCATTGACACGGTACAGATCGGCGATGTTTTCGTTGTCCGCCCCGGAGAGACAATTCCCGTGGACGGCCGCATCGAGGAGGGCAGCACAGCAGTGGATGAATCGGCACTGACCGGAGAATCCATTCCCGTGGACAAGGCCGAGGGAGACCTGGTGTCTGCCGCCACCATCAACCAGTCCGGCTATATCCGGGCACGTGCTACCCGGGTGGGAGAGGACACCACGCTTTCACAGATCATTAAGATGGTCAGTGATGCGGCGGCCACGAAGGCCCCCATTGCCCGGATAGCGGACCGGGTTTCCGGCATCTTTGTGCCCACGGTCATTGGACTTGCTTTGCTGACGCTGGCGGTCTGGCTGCTGACGGGACATCCGGTTTCCACAGCGGTGGCCCGGGCGGTGGCGGTGCTTGTCATCAGCTGCCCCTGTGCATTGGGGCTCGCGACACCGGTTGCCATCATGGTGGGCAACGGTGTCGGTGCGAAAAACGGCATCCTCTTTAAGACGGCAGTTTCTCTTGAGGAGGCGGGACGGCTGGAAATTGTAGCGCTGGACAAGACCGGCACCATCACAAACGGTACTCCGGAGGTGACGGACATAGTGCCTGCCGAAGGGATTTCCGAAGGTGATCTGCTGAAACTGGCGGTATCTCTCGAGCAGCGTTCCGAGCATCCGTTGGCGAAGGCGGTGATGAGCTATGCCGAGACACGGAAGATGACGGCGACTCCGGTAGAGGATTTCCGGGCGCTTCCCGGCAACGGTCTCACGGCAATGCTGGATGGAACGGCGGTTTACGGCGGCTCCGAGAAGTTTATGGAAGGAAAAACCGGCATTCCGGCGGCTTTGAAGGCCCGGGGGCAGGCATTGGCGGAGGCTGGAAAAACACCGCTCTATTTCGGCACAGACAGCAGACTTTATGGTATTATTGCGGTGGCGGATACCATAAAGAAGGATTCTGCCGAGGCCATTCGTTCGCTCCGAAAGCTGGGACTTCGGGTTGTGATGCTTACCGGTGACAATGAGCGCACGGCAAAGGCCATCGGTCGGGAGGCCGGCGTGGATCAGGTTATCGCCGGCGTGCTGCCGGACGGCAAGGAGGCGGTGATTCGTTCGCTTCAGAAGGAAGGCAAGACGGCTATGGTGGGCGACGGCATCAACGATGCACCGGCGCTGACCCGGGCGGATCTGGGAATTGCCATCGGCGCGGGCGCGGATGTGGCCATTGACGCCGCCGACATTGTCCTGATGAAGAGCAGCCTGCGCGATGTTGCAGCGGCGATTCGTCTGTCCCGCGCCAGCATCCGGAATATTCACGAGAATCTGTTCTGGGCCTTCTTCTATAATGTGATCTGCATTCCGCTGGCGGCGGGCTTCTATTCGAAGCTCTTCGGCTGGAGCTGGGAGATGAATCCGATGATCGGTGCGGCCGCCATGAGCATTTCCAGCTTTACGGTCTGCATGAATGCCCTGCGGCTGAATCTGTTCCGGCTCTATGACGGCAGCCGGGATCATGGCCTTCGGGGCAGAAAAACGGGAGTCAGCAGCGGAAACGCTGAGACTTATACAACAAAGTCATGTAATCAGGAGGATAAGACAATGACAAAGACAATGAAAATTGAAGGTATGATGTGCGGCCACTGTGAGGCAACCGTTAAGAAGACACTGGAGGCACTGCCCGGCGTATCTGCGGCAGTGGTGAGCCATACCGACGGAACAGCCGTGCTGACGCTGACAGAGGATGTGGACAATGCCGTGCTGAAGAAGGCTGTGGAGGATAAAGACTACACCGTCACCGATATTCAGTGAGGTCCGGTCATGGGAAAATGCTGCTGCGCCGGAGGCGATGGCGAAAAGCATAAGGCGGTGCCGCGCCGTGAGGAGGAGAAGAAAAGCCTCACGGTACGGCTGAACCGCATTGAAGGACAGATCCGGGGCATCCGTTCCATGATCGAGGAGGACCGCTATTGCGTGGATGTGCTCATGCAGGTGAGCTCCGTTCAGGCGGCCCTCAATGCCTTCAATAAAGAGCTGCTGGCCAGTCACATCCGCTCCTGCGTGGTGGATGACATCAAGGCCGGAAACGAGCAGGCGGTGGACGAGCTTTGCGAGCTTCTGAAAAAAACAATGAAATAAATATAAAATGCAGATTCGTTCACGCTTTTAACACAAAGCCTCTGTAAGATAGGTCATAAATTAGGAAGCCTGCAGAGACAGGCAGGTGTCGTTCCTCCCGCCGGACAGCGGCGGGAGGACGGCAGAGTAGAAAGGATATTGTTATGGCAGATCAAAGCGGAGGAAACGGATACAACAATTTCAACGATTTCTTCAACAATCTGAACGGAAATCTGAACGGTAACCAGAACGGAAACGGCGGCAAAAAGTATCCGCCGAAAAACAGAAAGCCCCTGATGTTCTATTATCTGGTGGCGCTCATCATCATTCTGATGCTGAATACCTTTGTTTTTCCGTCTCTCTTTTCGAGAAGTGTGAAGACCACCACCTACAATGAGTTCATCAATGCGGTGGACAACCACGCCGTCACCGGTGTGGATCTCAATGACAATTCGATTGTCTATACCGTGCAGATGAACGGCAGTGAGATCACCTGCAAGACAGGACGTCTGAAGAATGAGTATACCGAGGCGCAGATCATCAATGAGCTGCAGAATCAGGGTGTCAGCTTCGATGAGGAGATTCCGGTGCAGACCAGCCCGCTCCTTTCCTTTATCTTCAGCTGGATTATCCCGATTCTGCTGTTCTGGGCCCTCGGAAACTGGCTCTCCAAGCGGATGGCGAGCTCCATGGGCGGCTTCGGTATGGGCGGCTTCGGCAAGTCCAATGCCCGGGAGTACGAGAAGGACAACAATTCTGTAACCTTTAAGGATGTGGCCGGAGAGGATGAGGCCAAGGAGCTTCTGACCGAGATGGTGGACTACCTGAATCATCCGGATAAGTATTCGAAAATCGGTGCGAAGATTCCCAAGGGTGCACTCCTTGTGGGCCCTCCCGGAACCGGTAAAACCCTTCTTGCGAAGGCGGTGGCAGGAGAGGCCGGCGTTCCCTTCTTCTCCATTTCCGGTTCGGAATTTGTGGAAATGTTTGTGGGCATGGGTGCGGCGAAGGTCCGCGACCTTTTTGAGCAGGCCAAGAAGAAGTCTCCCTGTATCATTTTCATCGATGAGATTGATGCCATCGGCAAGAAACGCGGCGGCTCCGGCCTCGGCGGCAATGATGAGCGTGAGCAGACCCTGAATCAGCTTCTGACTGAGATGGACGGCTTCGACAGTTCGAAGGCCATCATTGTTCTGGCGGCCACAAACCAGCCGGATCAGCTGGATCCCGCACTGCTTCGTCCGGGACGTTTTGACCGACGGGTTCCGGTAGAGCTGCCGGATTTCCAGGGAAGAGTCGATATTCTGAAGGTTCATGCCAAGCAGATCAAGATGGCGGAGAATGTGAACCTTGAGGCCATCGCAAAGGCAGCACCGGGTGCTTCCGGTGCGGAGCTCGCCAACATTATCAACGAGGCGGCGCTGCGGGCAGTTCGTGCCGGCAGAGAAAGAGTCATCCAGTCCGATCTTGAGGAATCGATCGAAGTGGTTATTGCCGGCTACCAGAAGAAGAACAAGGTGATGACGGATAAGGAAAAGCTCATTGTTTCCTATCATGAGGTGGGACATGCGCTTGTGGCGGCGCTGCAGAAGCACTCCGCACCGGTGCACAAGATCACCATTATTCCGAGAACCTCCGGCGCGCTGGGCTACACCATGCAGGTGGATGATGAGGGCAACCATTATCTTTACTCCAAGGAAGAGCTGGAGAACAAGATTGCGACGCTGACCGGCGGACGCTGCGCAGAGGAGCTGATTTTCGGCACATCAACAACAGGTGCTTCCAACGATATCGAGCAGGCCACCAAGTATGCGAGATCCATGATCACCCGCTACGGTATGGCGGACGAGATCGGCATGGTGGCGATGGAGCAGCTGCAGAACCAGTATCTGGGCGGCGATACCAGTCTGAGCTGTTCGCCTGAGACCCAGACGAAGATTGATGAAATGACGGTGGCGCTGGTGAAGCGCGAGCATGACAAGGCTTATCAGCTGCTGAAGGATAATGTGAACAAGCTGCACGAGATCACTAAGTATCTCTATGAGAAGGAAACCATCAGCGGTGAGGAGTTTATGACTATCCTCAACAGGAAGGAAATTGACCCCTCTGTGGTGAATCCGGAGAATGGCTAAACTGTACATTGTATCCAATTCCGTAACGTTAAGAACGTAACAAATATAGAAATCGACCCCTTGCATCGGTATAATAGAAGCAACTGATGCAAGGGGTCTTTTTCTGTGGATGTGATTGGAAAAGACCGTGAAATGCGCCGGCAGCGCGGGGCTGCGGATTGCCGGCATTTGCCTCCCATGGGTTCGCCCGTGGGATTGTTAGGGAGAAGAGAAATGAGAAATCTGGACTATCTGCGCCTGCTGGCGAGACAGTTTCCCACAGCCGAGCAGGCGGGTGCGGAAATCATTAACCTGAGAGCAATCTGCGGACTGCCGAAGGGAACGGAATACTTCTTCTCGGACCTGCACGGGGAGAGCGAGGCCTTCATTTACCTGATGCGGAGCTCCTCCGGTATCGTTCGGGCGAAGATTGACGAAACCTTCGGCAACCTGCTGAGCGAGGAGGAGCAGCTGGCGCTGGCCAACCTGATTTATTATCCGCGGGAAATCCTTTCGGATCCGAAGCACAAGGCGATAGAGACACCGGAATGGCAGAAGCTGACCATCAACCGGCTGATTTCCATCTGCAAGCTGGTGTCTTCAAAGTACACCCGCTCCAAGGTCCGGAAGAAGATGCCGAAGGACTATGCCTATGCCATCGACGAGCTTCTGCACATTGACTACAACGATCCGGATAAGAAGATGTATCATCAGGAAATTCTGAATGCCATCATTGACATCCACATGGCGGACGAGTTCATCATTAGCCTGTCGGAGCTGATCCAGAACCTGACCATCGATTCTCTCCACATTATCGGCGATATTTTCGACAGAGGTCCCCATGCGGACGTGATCATGGAGGAACTGATGAGCTTCCATGATGTGGACATTCAGTGGGGAAATCACGATGCGGACTGGATGGGCGCGGCCTGCGGCAATCCGGCCTGTGTGGCCAATGTGCTGCGGATCGCCACTTCCTACAATTCCTTTGATGTGCTGGAGGACGGCTACGGCATCAACCTGCGTCCCCTGTCCATGTATGCGGAAGAGGTATACGGAGAGGATCCCTGCAGCGGTTACTATCCGCATATCCTGGATGAAAATGTCTCTGACTCGGTAAATCCGGCTTTGGCCGCACGGATGTGCAAGGCCATTACGGTGATCATGCTGAAGGAGGAGGGACGTCTGATCCGGCGTCATCCGGAGTATGGACTGGACCATCGCCTGCTGCTGGAGAAGATCGATTATGAGAAGTGGACGGTGGAGATAGAGGGCAAGACCTATGAGATGAATGATCATTTCTTCCCGACCATTGATCCGAAGGATCCCTATAAGCTGACGGAGCAGGAACAGCAGCTGATGGAGGCGCTGTGTTACAGCTTTACCCATTCCCGGCTGCTGCAAAAGCACATTCGCTTCCTCTTCACCAACGGCTCCATGTATAAGGTGGTGAACAACAACATCCTTTACCACGGCTGCATTCCCATGAATCCGGACGGCACATTCCTGAGCCTGAAAACAGACCGGGGAAATCTGTCGGGCCGAAAGCTCATGGACTGGTTTAATGAAAAAGCCATTGACGCCTATTTCCTGTCGGGTGAAAACGATCCCAACGGCAAGCTCTATGCCACAGACCTTTTCTGGTATATGTGGTGCGGTCCCAAGTCGCCCCTCTTTGGAAAGGACAAGATTTCAACCTTCGAGCACTGCTTCATTGACGATCCGGAGACCCATGTGGAGAAGTTCAATCCCTACTACAGCTTTTCCAAGGAGGAGAGCTATGTGGACCGGATTTTTCAGGAGTTTGGGGTAGACCCGGAGGTGGGACACATTGTGAACGGCCATGTGCCGGTGAAGACCAAGCGCGGTGAAAGTCCCATCAAGGCCAACGGCAAGCTTTTTGTGATTGACGGCGGCATTTCCAAGGCGTATCATTCGAAGACGGGAATTGCAGGCTACACGCTGATCTACAATTCCCGGCATCTGGCACTGGCGGAGCACAAGGATTTCAAGAAGGGATCCGAAAACACGCCGGAGATCCAGATTGTGGAACAGATGAAACATCGTGTCCGCGTGGGAGAAACAGATAACGGCCGTGAGCTGAAGCAGCAGATTCACGACCTGGAGGAGCTGCTGATGGCCTACCGGAACGGCGATATTCGGGAAAAAGGCGAAATCAAATAATGAAGAAAAGCGATTCAATGCAGGATATGACCAGCGGAAGCCCCAGAGCCCTGATTCTGGCTTTCGCAATTCCCATGCTGCTGGGCACTCTGTTCCAGCAGTTCTACAGCATGGTGGATACCATCATTATCGGAAGGACCCTGGGCGTGGATGCCCTGGCGGGAGTCGGCTCCACCAGTGCCGTGAACTTTATGATCAACGGCTTCGTCATCGGGACCTGCTCCGGCTTTGCCATCCCGGTGGCCCAGCGCTTCGGTGCCCAGGACTATTCGGGGATGCGGCGTTATGTGGGAAACATTATCTGGCTGACCATCGCTTTTTCTGCGGTTATGACAGCGGTGATTGCACTTCTGACAGGCCGGATTCTTCTATGGATGAACACCCCGGAAAATATCTTTTCCTATGCTTATGAATACATTTTCATCATCTTTCTGGGCATACCGGTGACCTTCCTCTACAACATCACGGCTTCGGTTATACGTTCGCTGGGAGATTCCCGAACGCCGGTATATTTTCTGGTGTTTGCGGCGCTTCTTAATATTCTTCTGGATTATATATCCATTGTATTCCTGGGCTTCGGCGTCAACGGACCGGCCTATGCCACCTGTATTTCCCAGGGGCTGTCCGGTATCCTGTGCCTTCTCTATATGGTGCGGAAGTTCCCGGACCTTCACTTCCGGCAGGGGGAAATGAAGCCGGATCTGAAAAAATGCGGCATTCTCCTCAAGATGGGGCTCCCCATGGGACTGCAGTATTCCATCACCGCCATCGGTTCCGTGGTGCTGCAGACTGCGGTGAACGGACTGGGCTCCGTCTATGTGGCATCCATCACGGCAGGAGAGAAGATCGGAAACTTCTGCACCTCGGTTTATGATGCACTGGGCGCTACCATGGCCACCTATGCGGGTCAGAACGTGGGAGCCGGAAAGCTGAAGCGGATCCGGGAGGGCGTTTTTGAAGCCACCAAGATGGGCGTGATCTACTCCATTGCGATCTGCGTTGTGCTGGTGCTCTTCGGAAGGCATCTTTCCCAGATCTTTGTCAGCGGCGGCGAGGATGAGGTCATTCACAATGCCTGGCTTTTCCTGGTGGGCAATTCCCTGTTCTACATTCCGCTGACCATCGTTAACGTGTGGCGTTTTGCCATTCAGGGTATGGGCTACTCCGGCTTTGCGGTGCTGGCCGGTGTCTGCGAGATGATTGCCCGGTCGCTGGTGGGCTTCGTAGGCATTCCCCTCATCGGCTACATTGCCGGGTGCTATGCTTCACCGCTGGCTTGGATCTTCGCGGACGCCTTCCTGATCCCGGCATTCTTTCATTGCCTCAGACGTCTGCATCTGCAGTTTCCTTCGGCTGACATATAAAAATCGCTCCGGCTTTTGCCGGAGCGATTTTTGCTTAAGCAGAACTGTATTCTGCGATTTACTTCAATCCCTTAACGGTATTCACTACGTTGTCTACGGTGAAGCCGAAGTGCTCGAAGAGGAGATTTGCCGGTGCGGAAGCGCCGAAGGAGTGCATGGAAACGGTAGCGCCGTCCAGACCCACATACTTAGCCCAGCCGAAGTCGGACAGAGCCTCTACAGCCACTCTCTTGCGAACGGCATTCGGAAGAACAGACTCCTTGTACTCGGCGGACTGCTGCTCGAAGAGCTCCATGGAAGGCATGGAAACCACTCTTACCTGATAGCCCTCTTCGGCAAGCTTTGCCTGCGCATCCAGTGCGAGGCCAACCTCGGAGCCGGTGGCAATGAGGATATACTCACAGGGCTTCTCGGAATCCTTCAGAACATAGGCACCCTTCAGGGCCAGCTTGCCGTCCGGACATACCTGCGGCAGATTCTGACGTGTCAGCACCAGTGCGGTAGGTGTGCCGGAGGAGGTCAGCGCTGCATACCAGGCAGCCTCGGTCTCGGCCCGGTCACAAGGACGGAATACTCTGAAGTTCGGAATGGAGCGGAGCATGCAGAGCTGCTCGATGGGCTCATGGGTGGGACCGTCCTCGCCGACGCCGATGGAATCATGGGTCAGAACGAAGATCTGCGGCAGCTTCATGAGTGCGGAAAGTCTGGCCATAGGCTTCAGGTAATCACTGAACACGAAGAAGGTGCCTACATAGGTGCGGAGACCGCCGTGCAGCAGCATACCGTTGGCGATACCGGCCATGGCCAGCTCACGCACGCCGAAGTGGATGTTTCTGCCCTCCGGGCACTCCGGTGAGAAGAAGGGCTCGTTCTTCATATCTGTCTTGGTGGAAGGCGCGAGATCCGCAGAACCGCCGAAGAGGTTGGCAATCTTATCCTTCAGTACATTGATGACAGTGCCGGAGGAAGCACGGGTAGCCTCGGCCTTTTCAGCCGGTGCCCACAGATCCGCATCCTCGGTGAGCTTTGCTGCCTCGTCATGTGCGTGATATGCCTGCCACTGTGCATAGAGCTCCGGGAAATCCTTCTCGTAGCCTGTCATCAGTGCCTGCCAGCTCTCCTCAGGTGCAGCCTTGGCCTCTGCCAGCTCATGATAGTGGGCATAAACCTCGTCCGGTACATAGAAGGGCTCCTGTGAAGGCCATCCGAGGAATTCCTTCATTTCCTTGATGTTCTCCTCGCCCAGCGGCTCACCGTGTGCAGAAGCCTTGCCCTGCTTTGCGGGACAGCCGTAGCCGATAGATGTCTTTACGATAATGAAGTAGGGCGCGGAATTGTCTTCAGCAGCCGTGTTCAGTGCTGCGCCGATGGCAGTGAGGTCATTGCCGTCCTCAACGGTCAGTGTCTCGAAGCCGAAGGCCTGCATGCGCTTCTCTACATCCTCTGTGAAGGCGGTTTCCGTAGAGCCCTCGATGGAAATGCTGTTGGAATCATAGAGAATGGTCAGCTTGTCCAGCTTCCAGGTGCCTGCCAGGGACAGAGCCTCTGAGGAGATGCCCTCCATCAGGCAGCCGTCGCCGCAGAGCGCATAGGTGCGGTGATTGACGATCTCATAGCCAGGACGGTTGAAAATGCCGGCCAGATGCTTCTCGGCAGCTGCCATGCCGACTGCCATGGAAAGTCCGGCGCCCAGAGGTCCGGTGGTGGCTTCAATGCCGACTGTGTGGCCATACTCGGGATGTCCCGGTGTGAGAGAACCGAACTGACGGAACTGCATCAGGTCCTCCTTCTGAAGACCGAACTCAAAAAGATGCAGAAGAGAGTAGAGCAGCATGGAACCGTGGCCGCCGGAGAGAATGAAGCGGTCCCGATCCTCCCAGGTGGGATCCTTGGGATTTACCTTCAGATGGTGTGCCCAGAGCTCATAGGCCATAGCAGCAGAGCCCAGGGGAAGACCGGGATGTCCGGACTTTGCCTTCTGAATCGCATCAGCGGAAAGAACGCGGATGGCATTGACGCACTTTGTTTCAATTTCCTGATTCATGACATTTTCTCCTTTATAATAGAAAGGAGCACAGTGCTCCCTTCGGATCATTTAAATTTATCTTAACACATATTCGTGACAATGTATATTTAAACGAGGTACAAGACGGGAAGTATTTGTTATTAAGAACAAAGCATGGAGTATTTTTGCAATACAACTTCAAAGTTGTATTGCCAATGCCCTCGAAAATAAAAGAAATATTCCGAAAGAAAGTTAAAAATACTAAGTGAAAGCTCGAAAATAACAAAAAAAGAAGATGGTACATGCATTTTCAACAATTGTTATGAAATAAAACTTGCAAATCATTGAAAAAATGCTTATAAAGAATACAACTTGACTTGAAAAATTTCCTGCATTTGCTTGTGCGAATCGACTGATGCTGATATGATTTTCCTAACGAAGGTTGTGAAAAACGACTAAATGTGAACGACAGGGAGGAAAAAGAAATGAAAAAAATGATGAAGAAATTTGTTGCGGCAGCGACTGCCTCGGCAATGGCAGCAGTCAGCCTGGCAGGCTGCGGAAGCTCCTCAAGCGGCACAACTTCCACCACAGCGGCAGCAGCTGCTGGAACAGAGGCTGCAGCGGAGAGCAGCGACAGCGCAGCTTCTTCCGTGGACAATGCGGACATCAAGATCGGCGTATCCATCTGGTCTTCTACAGATGTACTGGGATCCCAGTGTAAGCTGATTTTGGATGAGGCAGCCAAGGCACTTGGTGTACAGGTACAGTATGTTGACCAGGGGCATGTTTCCGAGAAGGTTACCGCTTCTGTAGAGCAGCTGGCAGCAGCCGGATGCCAGGGCATTGTGATCTGCAACTCAGCAGACACAGAGATGACCTCCGCCATCAAGACCTGCAATGACAACAAGGTTTATCTGGCACAGTTCTTCCGTGTCATCAGCGAGACCAACAGCCCGGACATCTACCAGATGGCGACAGAGTCTCCGTATTATATCGGTGCCGTTCACGAGGATGAGCCGGCCAACGGTGAGGCTCTCATGAACATTCTGCTGGAGAAGGGCGACAGAAACATCGGTCTCATCGGCTGGGAGCAGGGTGATGCTACATGGCTCGGCAGATGGGAAGGCTACAAGGC
>CAZJQX010000067.1:5704-11949 GCA_964548305.1 uncultured Lachnospiraceae bacterium | reverse complement strand
GTCCCCAGCATTTTTTTCCGCTGCCGTCTGCATTCTCCATCGCGTATTGAAAATAAACATGGTAGAAGCCGCCGAAAAAGCACAGACCGTTCGGATCATTGAGCCACCCCCGGGGCGGCTCAAGATGCAGGGATTGACGCCATTTTCCGTCAATATACATATCTCTGTCACTCCTTCGTCAGTGCAAGCAGGGCATCGCCGGCCTTCACGGCGCCGGCAGCCTTCAGCTCCACCTTGGCATAGTCATCTGCATTGGTCACGATAACTGGTGTCACCAGGTTATAACCCTTAGACTTAATGAAATCCATGTCAAAGGTAATGAGAGTCTGTCCCTTCTTGACGTTATCGCCTTCCTTTACAAAGGCCTGATAGCCTTCACCGCCAAGCTCTACGGTATTGATGCCGACATGGATCAGAATCTCTGCGCCGCTCTTTAATGAAAGACCGATGGCATGCTTTGTGTCAAAAATGGTTTCCACAGTGCCGTCTGCCGGCGCAACGACCTTTCCCTCGCACGGCTCAATGGCAGCACCGAGGCCCAGAACCCCCTTGGCAAAGGTTTCATCCGGCACCTCTGTCAGCGGAATTGCTTTTCCGTTCAGCGGCGCATCGACAACATTTTCCTGAACCTCTGTTGAAGGCTTCTCCTCTGCAGGTGCTTCAACATTTACAGGACCCTCTGTAGAGGTCTCGCTGTCCTCTTCCTTAATGCCCATCATCCAGGAAGCGGCAAAGGCTACCACAAAGGCCACCACAAAGGTGAGCAGATAGCCGACGAAGGAATCCACTGTGATCAGGAAGCCGAACAGACCGGTTACGCCGTTTGCGGTTGCGTAAACATTCATGATGGAGGCAACTGCACCGCCGCAGGCACCGCCGATCATGCCGGCGATAAAGGGACGGCCGAAGCGGATGTTCACACCGAAGATTGCCGGCTCGGTAATGCCCATGAATGCAGAAAGGGAAGCCGGAAGCGCCAGCGCCTTGGTTTTATTGTTCTTTGTTTTGAATGCGACTGCCATTGCAGCTGCGCCCTGTGCCACATTTGCAGCTGTAGCGATGGGCATCCAGGTGTTCATGCCGTTGTTGGCCAGCATCATCATTTCAATGGCGTTGTACATATGATGAACGCCGGCAACCACGGTAGGTGCATAAATGGCACCCATGATGAAAGCACCGATACCGAAAGGAATGGAGATCAGGGCCTGCGCACCGATCAGAACCCAGGACTCGATCTGTGCGAAAACGGGTCCGATGACAGTCATGCTGAAGAATCCGGCCACAAGAACGGACACCAACGGTGTGACAAAGAGATCAAACATCTCCGGCACCTTCTTGTGCAGCGGCTTTTCAATGGCGCACATCAGCCAGACAGAGAGAATCACGGGGATGACATGGCCCTGATAGCCGACATTCTGGATGTTCCATGCGCCGAACCAGGACCAAAGAACGGAGGTCTCTGCGCCGCTGGCCACGGACCAGGCGTTCACAAGATTGGGATGAATCATGATCATGCCGATAACAGCACCAAGATACTGATTTCCACCGAAGATTTTGGCCGCCGAAATGGCAATGAGAATCGGCAGGAAGGTCAGTGCCGTATTGGAGAACATGTTGAGAAGCTCATAGAAATGAGAGGAAGACATGCCGGGGAATACCTGCACGAGGCCGCCGAGAAGTCCGTTCAGCAGGCCGGTGGCAACGATTGCCGGAATGATGGGGACGAAAATGTCGCCGAGGCTCTTGATGGCTCTCTTGTACCAGGGTGCCTTGGAAGCCGCTGCAGCCTTCACGTCTGCCTTCGTGGCTGCCTGAATGCCGGCCTCCTTGATGAATTCGTCATATACCTTGTTGACAGCACCTGTGCCGATGATGATCTGCAGCTGACCGGCTGCCTCGAATACACCCTTGACACCGTCTGTTGCCTCAAGCACCGACTTTTTTACCTTCGCGTTGTCTGCAATGACCAGTCTCAGTCTCGTTGCGCAGTGCGCTGCACTTACCAGATTCTCCCTTCCGCCGATAGCAGAAAGAACCTCATGCGCGGTCTTCTTGTAATCCATAAATTGCCCCTTTCACATTGGTTTCATATGCTTTGTGAAACCGATTTCATTTGATAGAGCAATTATACGTCAAAAAATACAATTTAGATATTGACAAATGCGCAGAAGCTCATTCCCCAAAAACGTTAATTTCACACAGTTTCACATTGTCTGTCTGTGGATGCCCGCTCAGCGATTTCAAAATCCAGCTTCAGAATTTTAGGGATCGACGACTTTCTGCCCAGTGCGTTCAGCAGCATCTGCGCGGCTTCTATCCCCGCCGTTTTATAATGGAGTCTCGCCGAGGTAAGGGGCACAGCTGTAACTGCCCCAAGCTTGGAATCTCCCACGCCGCAGATCATGAGCTCCTCGGGAATGCGGATGCCGTTTTCTCTGCAGTACAGAATGGCACCGGCCGCAATGGTATCTGTTGCGCAAAAAACAAAATCCGGCGTGTTGGATCCCTTCAGGATTTTTTTTGCACAGCGATAGCCGGAATCGATATTAAATTCCGAAATCACGGAATTGCCGGGATTCAATACCTTTTTGTGCTCTGCAAGGGCATCCAGAAAGCCCTGATGCCGCGCCTCTCCCGAAGCCTTATCACTGTCGGTAACACCGATATAGCCCGGAATCCTTCCGCCTTTTTTGATCATCAGCTCCGTCAGGGCATAGGCCGCGCCGTAGTCGTCATGGCATACGCTGTTATAGCCCTTGTACTGCTGCCCCACAATCACAACCGGAATGTGCATTTTGTTCAGGATTGAACGATGTGTAGCGGTAAATATGGATGCCAGCAGAATCACCCCGTCAACCCGGTTCTGCCGAAACAGCTCCAGATACTCTATTTCCTTATTGAAGTCATTGGCCGTATTGGCAAGAATAATCTGATACCCCTGCTCCGAGAGCACCTGACTGATACCCTCGGTGATTCTGGCACAGCTCTCGCTGGAAAGCTTCGGCAAAATCACACCCACCAGCTTGGTCACCCTGGTTTTGATGGACCGCGCGGAAATACTTGGCGCATAACCGGTTTCCTTTATGGCCTTTTCAATGATTTCCCGCTTGTCATCGGCAAGATATCCCTTATTGAAATACCGGCTGACAGCGGATTTGGACACACCGGCATATTCTGCAAATTCCGAAATATTCATACGCAGTCATTCCTTTGCAAAAGCCGCACCTTCTCATAGGCCTCGTCCGGTATGCCAATGTCTTCGACCACCACTTCCCCGGCATACGCTCTGCCGTCGCTGCTCACAAGCCCTGTTTTGTTCCGGCCGAAGGTGATGGTCAGATCAGCAGTGATGCCGCAGCCCATCAAGGCACCGGTATCCGTATTGATGCCCGAAGGTGCATCAATTGCAAGCACAAATTCATGGCGGTGCCGATTGGCTTCCTGAATCAGATCGCGGTAAATTCCCGCAATCTCCCGGTGCAGACCGATACCGAAAATGCCGTCGACCAGGACATCCCCGTCCGGCAGCAGAACGGACTGGTCATAAATCGTGACAGCACCGCCCGCCAGCTGAAAATAAAGCAGCTGATACAAAAGCTCCCAACTGGCCTTTTCCATATTTCCGGCGAGGAAAACATTGGGCTGATATCCCTCTGCCAACAGTATGCGGGCTGCGCAGACACCGTCAGCGCCGTTGTTTCCCGTACCACAGAGTACTGTAATCAACGTTTCTTTTTCGACGAAATGCGTCATAATATAATCTGCCGCCTTGCGGCTCGCTGTCTCCATCAGCTTAAGGGATGCCATCCCCAGCACATCCATGGCGTAGCGATCCGCCGCCTTGGCTTCTGTACCGGTAATGCAGTCATTTGATGTCATATATGATTCTCCCAGATGTTTTAATGTCATCAAAGCGCCTCATGAGATTAAACCTTCATCGGCGTTTTGAACCTTTGACTCCAGCATCATTGTATCACCGGCACAGCAAAATCGCCATATCGCACAGTGCGATATGGCGATAAACAGTTATCCGAATTTTTTCTTGCTTTCTGCAAACTCATCCTTTACAGCCTGCAGCAGTTCCGGCTGCCGGATGAGATCATAGGATGCACCGGCAATCGCCTTGGCGCCGTACAGCACAGCATTATGTCCCGCTTCTGTCTTTCCGGCATCCACAAAGGCCTGGGAATGGGACGGTGTCCCCTCCGGCACAAAGGCCACGCGGATGCAGCAGCCGGGAATCTCATACATGACATTTCCGAAATCGGTGGAACCAGTCTTTTCCCGCGGCGGCGCCAGCTGCGGCGCACCGGCCAGCTCCGCATTTTTCATTAATATGTCATTGAGCTTCAGTACCGGGATTTTGTTGTAGAAGAAGGTTCCCTCCTTCGCCTCGTAATCCACGCCGGCAATCAAGGCAGCGCCCTTGAAAATATCCAGAAGCCGTTCACAGACCGACTCCAAAGTTGTCCGTGAGAAGGATCTTGCAGAAAATTCGGCCACCGCCCGTGCCGGCACCACATTGCTGGGTCCCGGCAGCTCCTTCATCGTATAGTGCAGACGCACATCATCCGGCACATGCTCCCGCAGGAACTCAACACCGTTAAAAGCCGCCAGCGCCGCATCGAAGGCACTTCTTCCCTTCTCCGGGTTCATCGCTGCATGCGCACCCTTCCCATAGTAATAAACCACATAGCTCTTTTGTGCAAGACATTTTATGTCCGTGCAGGTATTGGGACCACCATGCATCATCAGCGCCACATCCAGCTCGTGGAAGCAGCCGTTTTTAATCATATCCGCCTTAGCGCCAAGTGTTTCCTCGGCCGGTGTCCCGTAAACCACCAATCGGAAGCTCTCCGGGATGTCCAGCTGACTGAGCGCCACAGCCGCCCCCAGACAGCCGGGGCCCTGCAGATTGTGTCCGCAGCCATGCCCCAGTCCGCGCAGTGCATCGTACTCGGTCAGAATGCCGATGACCGGTCCGCCCTCGCCGTGCTGAAAGGTACCGCGGAAGGCGGTTTTATAACCGCCTACGCCCATTTCCACCTTGAAGCCGTGCGCCTTCAGGTAATCCGTCAGCAGACCTGCGGCGAAGACTTCATTTCCCTCATATTCCGGATTGTCGTGAATCTGATCGTTCATGGACCAGAGCGCTTCCTTCTGCGCATCCACTGCGCCGAAAAGTTCTTCCTTATTGGTCATATCGCTGTCCTCTCCTTACATCGGTCCGTAGTTAATCAGCTGCGCAATGATGAGCAGCACAACGCCGGTCACAAACCAGATCGCAAACATCTTCCACATGAAGCGCATCCAGCGGTCATAGGGAATGTTGCAGGCACTGATGATGCCCATCAGCGCTGTGGAAGTCGGCAGAATGTAGTTGCAGAAGCCGTCGCCGAAGTTGAAGGCCAGGATTGCCGTCTGCCGTGTAATGCCGATAAGGTCAGACAGCGGCGTCATGATCGGCATTACCGCTGCCGCCTGACCGGAGCCGGAGGTGATAAACACATTGATGATCGTATTGGCCAGCAGCATAGCCGGTGCCTGCAGCAGCGTTGGTACGGCACCGAGTCCGCCTGCCAGCACGTGCACAACCGTATCGATAATCTTGCCGTCGGACATAATCAGGCTGATGGACTGGGCGAGACCGATAATGATCATCGCACCCATCATCTTCTGACAGCCCACAGAGAAGGTCCGCGCAATCTTATTCAGTGAGAAGCCCGCACAGATGCCGGTGATGATGCCGAGCCAGATGAACATGGCCGCCATTTCCGGCATATCCCAATCCAGCTTGATGGAGCCGTAGATCACAACCACCAGTGACACAAAGAGCGCCAGTACGCACAGTGCCTTCCGCATTGTGATTTCACCAAAGGAATCGAGATCCGTGCTCTTCAGTTCGTTTTTCTGGTCCAGATCGTACATCGGGCTCAGGGCCGGATTCTTCTGGATCTTCCGCGCATAGCGGATCAGGAAAATGTTGGTGACCACATAGTATACGGCAAAGCACAGCCAGCGGTACTCAATGCCGGAATAGATCGGCAGCTCCGCAATTTTCTGCGCCACCAGCGTGGTGCTGGGATTCAGGGTTCCTGTGGAGAAGCCCACGGCACCGCCCAGCAGAATAATGGCCGCGCCCGTAATGGAATCCAGCCCGATGGCGAAGCTCAGCATTACCATCACCGGTGCAAAGGCAATGAAGGTATTGACCGCCTGGGTAATGCAGATGAAGCCGAAGATCA
>CAZJQX010000067.1:0-5604 GCA_964548305.1 uncultured Lachnospiraceae bacterium | reverse complement strand
TTTTCGCTCATTTTACTCTCCCTCCTGAAACAAAACAGGTTTCCATGCATAAATTTGCATTTGCGAGTATCATAGAGCATATTTATTCATCGAGCTATTATAAAAAACTTAATCCGAGATTAAGGCAGGCTTATTCAGTCGCCGCTGGAAATTTCTTCCTGCAGGCACTCCTTCAGAATCTCCAGCAGCCGTGTCTCCGCCGGACTCGGCTTCCGTCCCTTCCGCCACATAAGATACAGGCGGGAACGCCAGCCGTTTTTCCCGACATGATAATAGGACACACCGGGATAATTCGCCCGCATTTCCCGAATATAACCGATGCGGTTAAAACCCACACCCATCTCCTGCTCAATCATGCTGAGGATAATGTCGAAATGGCTGATTTCAATGATCCGCGAGGGATGAATGCCTGCTGCACCGATGATTCTTCGGGCAGTCTGTCCCATACTCTGCCCCTCGGTCGGGATAATGAAGGTCTCTCCGTCCAGCTGGCTGAGTTCAAGATGCGGATAGACGTCGCCCGGTACCTGAAACGCCTTCATTTCCGCAGGATGACCCTTGGGAAGCACCAGCAGTACTTGCTCCTCAGTAAGAACCCGAAACGCCGCATCCCTAATCGGCTCCTCAAAGCTGGACAGAACATAGTCCACCATCCCGGCATGATAAAGCTGCTCTAGCTCCGAGCAGATGCCGTCCCGGAAGATCACCTCCTGCTGGGGATATTCCCGGTGGAAGCGCTTCAACACCTGCGGGACCAGTGCAATGGCCCGGCGCTGCTGTACGCCGATCCGTATGATCTCGTGCCCCTTCATTTTCGCGTGCTCCACCAGTCCGTCGAACTCCGTCTTCATTTCCAGCATCTTCTCCGCCCGCCGGACATACTCCTCACCGATGGGCGTCAGCGTGAAGCATTTGCCGCTCCGATCGAACAGCGGAAGTCCCAGTGATCGCTCCATATTGCTGATGTAGCTGCTGAGCGCCGGCGGGGAAATGTAGAGGGCCTCGGCCGCTCTGGAAACAGTCCGGTATTTCGCCAGCGTACAGACATAAAGCTGCTCCTTCAAATTCACGTACGGTTCCTCCCTTCTTCCGATGTTGCGCTGAACAGTTACGTGAATTTATGATAATCGCGTTTGAAAGTGCGGTCAAGACCGGAGTGTCTGACCGTTCATGATCAGCATCTGCAGTCTGTTTTCAAGGTTTGCGAAGCTCACATCCGGGTCGTAGTCCAGCGACAGGATCTGCGCATCGGGATACAGCTCCCGCAGGTGCTTCACGATGCCGCGGCCCACCACATGGTTCGGCAGGCAGCCGAAGGGCTGCAGAATGACGAATGCCCGGCAGCCCCTGTCCGCATGGTGAATGATCTCACCGGGGATCAGCACGCCCTCGCCCGCATCAAAGGTATGCGGAATGATCGCATCGCTCTTCTTTGTGAGCTCCGGCAGACGGCAGGCTCTGGTATACAGCGGATGCTTCCGGGCAATGCGATCCGCCATGTCATGTGCTGCATCAAAAATCCGGTTTGCGGTATGGAACCAGATCTTCCGATCCATTCCCTTTTTGAGATGATAGGTACGAATCTGCTCATCCCGGCAGTAATATGTTTTCCGAATCACATCCGTCATCCGTGCTTCAATGATCTCAAAGCCGTTGTTCTCGAGATACCGCTCAATCTCATGGTTTGCACCGGGATGGAAGTTAAGAAGGTACTCACCCACAATCAGAACCCGCGGGCGCTCTGTGCTCCGGTCATAGGAAACGGCAGCCATTTTATCAACGGCTCCGCGGAAGCCGCGATAAAGCCCGTGCAGTCCGTACTTTTCCATGCCGTCCACCACAAGATCCATGGCCTCCTCAAATGCCCGGTCTGCGCTTCCCTTTTCAAGCTCATATGGACGAATCTTCCGAAGCAGCTCCTCCAGAATGTCAATCATCGGCAGCGCCGCCGCAAGCCGCACCGCCGACTGGAGACTCATGCGGAAGCCAGGATGCAGATCGTGAGAATCCTCGTCATCGTTGGTGAGAATCGCCACCTCGGAATAGCCTGCGTCATCCAGCGCCTTCCGAAGCAGCGCACTGTAATGCGTCAGCCGGCAGTCTCCAATATACTTGCCCATGCCGATGGCTGTTTCCGAGGGTTCATACTTGCCGCTTTCCAGTGCCGCCAGCGCTTCGCCGATCACAATCTGCGCCGGGAAGCAAATGTCGTTATGCACATATTTCTTGCCGAGACGAATGGCCTCCTCTCTTCCGATGTCCAGCGGCACCGCCCGAATGCCCTGTCCAACAAGGGCGGCAGACATGATGCGACAAAAGGCATGGGAAGTATTCGGCACCAGCACCGTCCGCTTCTTTCGGTCCTCTTTCCGGAACTTCACCGGATAGGGATCCAGAAGAGCCCGGATCGCCGGCTTGTCCGCGGCGTTGATGCCGCCGACATTAGCCGACGCCTTCCGCGCTGCACGGCGCTTCATATTAATGGTTTCCACGAAGGAACGCACGCGAATTCGCAGCGGTCCCTGCACCTCACTCTCGTCCAGCTTCAGAATCAGCGGAGACTTGCCGGAAATTTCCCGCATCAGACGCTGAATCTCGTCAGAAAGATAGGCGTCATGACCGCAGCCGAAGCTCACGAGCTGCACATAGTGAAGCTGCGGATCCTCTGCCGCCATGATCGCCGATGCCAGCATGCGTCCATGGAAATTGTTCACCACATCCAGACGGCTGCGGCTCAAATCCACCTTTTCGATACCCGGGAGCGAATCTGCCGTCAATACCGGCACGCCAAATGAGGTCAGCAGCTTCGGCAGTCCGTGATTCACGATGGCATCGTTCTGGTAGGGCCGCGCCGCCAGCACCACGGCATAGCCGCCGGACTTATGCACCTCATCCAGCACCTTAGCGCCGGCCTCCTTCAGCTGCCGATGAAATTCCTCCATCGCTTCCTTTCCGGCTGCCACTGCTGCCTTCACCTCTTCCGCCGAAATGGAAAAGGTATCCGCCATGTACTTTACAAGCTGCCGTTCACAGTCCTCCGGACGATTCCAATAGAACAGCGGCGCATCCAGCGGAATACCCCACTGCATCTCCGGCGAATCGGAATTCAGGATCACCAACGGATAGCCCTTCACGATAGCACACATGGACTCGCTGGTCTTTTCTGTATTTTCCGAACCGATCTCCGCGATGGAAGGCATAAAAATCCGGTCAACCTTTTTCTTCACCAGATCCCGGATATGTCCGTGCACAAGCTTTGCCGGGAAGCAAACGGTATCCGAAGTGACAGCATTAAGCCCCTCCTCGTACATCTGATGCGTGCTTTCATCCGAGAGCTGCAAATCGAAGCCAAGACTCCGCCAGAAGCTTGACCAGAACGGCATCAGCTCCCAGAACATCAGCACACGCGGAATGCCGATTGTGATGTTCCGGCTTGCCTTCACATCCTTTTCCTTCAGGTAGTCCGCAAAAAGAAGCTTTTCTCGCAGTGCAAAAAGATTCGGAATCTGCTCCCGCTTCGCACCGGCCTCCTTCACCTGCGCGCGCACGTGACTGTCCTTCGGGTCGCCCAGAATCTCGCCCCGCTCGCAGCGGTTGTTGGTGATCCAGGCATTTCCGTTGGAAAATGTGATCACCGCCCGCTGACAGTGGTTTGTGCAGAAGGGACAGGGAACGTTGGCCTCCTGCTTCCAGCTGAAGCTGTCCAGTGCATCCAGACCGATGAAATGCTGTCGGTCCGCGTTGCCGTTTTTTTGCTCTTCTGCCTCCTCCTTTGCGAGGAGTGCGGCACCGATTGCGCCCATGATGCCCGGGTAAGGCGCCCGAGTCACCTGTTTTCCAACATACTGCTCCAGTGCGCAAAGCACGGCATCGTTTTCAAAAGTACCGCCCTGCACCACGATCCGGTCGCCGAGCGAGTCCAGATTCGAAATCCGGATCACCTTTGTGAATACATTTTCAATGATGGAACGGCAGAGTCCCGCCATGATATCCTTCGGCAGTTTGCCGTTTCGCTGCTCGGTCACGATGTTGCTGTTCATGAATACCGTGCAGCGGCTGCCGAGCGCCGCCGGATTCCGGGAGGAAAATGCTGTCTCCGCGATTTCATTGGCCGCGATTCCCAGTGTGGACGCAAAGTTTTCCAGGAAGGAGCCGCAGCCGGAGGAGCAGGCTTCATTCACCACAATGTTTGTAATAATGCCGTTTTCCAGCCAGATGGCCTTCATGTCCTGTCCGCCGATGTCCAGAAGGAATGTTGCATCCTTCGTGTATTTTGCAGCCGCCCGGGCATGTGCTACCGTTTCCACGACATGGGTTTCCGCCGAAAAAGCTTTATAAAACAACATTTCCCCGTAACCGGTGGTGCCGGCTGCCAGAATTTCGAGTTTTACCCCCATTGCCCTGTATTTTTCCCGCAGCTCAATCAACGCAGACTTCGCCACGCTCAGCGGACTTCCTTGATTGGAGGCATAAAAGGAATCCAGCAGATTCTCCTGTTCATCCAGCAGTACGAACTTTGTCGTGGTGCTGCCGGAATCGATGCCGAGATATGCTCTTATAGTCTCTCCCTTTTTAAATTCTCGTACCGGCAGCTGATGCTTTGCATGACGTTTCTGGAATGCCGCCTGCTCCTCTGCATTCTGGAAAAAGGGCTTTCCGGCCGTTGTCGTTTCGTTCTGCGTTTCCTTTCGCTTCGCGCGCACCGCTTCGATCCGTGCGGTCAGTACTTCCGCGTTGACGACATTGGCATGCGGAAACAGGGAATTCACCGACATCGCCGCGCCCCGGGCAATCAGAAGTTCCGGATGCTCCGGACACAGAATTTCATCCTCCTGCAGCGACAGACGCTCTGCAAACACGCGAATCAGCGTCTTATTGAAGGTCAGCGGACCGCCCTCGAAAACGACCGGCTTTCGGATGCTGAGCCCCTGCGCCAGTCCGCCGATGGTCTGCTTCGCAATAGCATGAAAGGCCGACAGGGCAATGTCTTCTTTTCGGCTTCCCTGGTTCAGCAGCGGCTGAATATCGGTTTTCGCATATACACCGCAGCGGCCGGAGATCTCATAAACCGTCGTGCCCTTCGCTGCCAGTGCATCAAATTCCTCGATCGGTGTACGAAGGAGTGATGCGATTTCATCTATGAATGCACCGGTTCCGCCTGCGCAGCTTCCGTTCATGCGCATGTCGGAAACCTTCTGCTCCCCTGTGGCCGGGTCCTTATGGAAAAAAATGATCTTCGCGTCCTGACCGCCCAGCTCGATGGCGGTACCGATCTCCTGATAACGCTCCTTCAGCACGATCGAGTTAGCCACCACCTCCTGCACATAAGGGATTTCCAGCTCCTCCGCCAGCCCCTTGGAGCCGGAGCCGGTCATCACGGCGGTAAATTGCGCATCCGGAAGCTGCTCCTTCACAAGCTGCAGTGCTCGCTCTACACTCTGCAGCTGATTCGAATGATGACGGCTGTAATCCGACAGAATAAGCTCCCCATTTTCATCCAGTACAACGATTTTTGTCGTGGTGGATCCCACATCTATGCCAACCTTGAACGTCTTTTCTGATATATTTTTCATTTATGTCACTTCTCTTTGTCTGCATATTGAT
>CAZJQX010000066.1:0-12038 GCA_964548305.1 uncultured Lachnospiraceae bacterium | reverse complement strand
ACCCCGAGCCATCGAAATGCTGCGGCAATATAACTGGCCCAATAACTATACCCAGTTTAAAAATGTCCTTCGTTCTCTGGCAGCGCTCTCCAGCGGTCCCTACATCAGGAGCACCACCGTTGCCGAACTTCTGGCCAAGGAAAGAAAGCTGCGCAGCACTGCCTCTCTTCGACCCACGGAGCCCGCTGCTGCCGGGACCCGCACCCTAGAGGAAATCATCAGTGAAGCTGTGCAGCAGGCGGTTGCCGCCCACTCCGGAAATCGTGCTGCCGCTGCCCGTCAGCTGGGCATCAGCCGCACTACGCTCTGGCGTTATTTATCCAAGTAAGCAAACGCTTGCGCAAGCGTCTCCCTATCCACAAGATCGGGTTATAAAGATTTCGATAACTTCTGTATTCCGGCAACATATTGAAAAAGCCCTCCTAACATGTACGTTGAAGCACATATTAGGAGGGCCTTATATGATTTACATCAAGATCCTGTAAAGTCTCTTAAAGCTCGATGTAAAGTTTTCGTATTGTTTTTTATCTCGTATCTGTTCCGCACTTCTTCCGCAGAAAAAGCTCCGCCATAGGCAGATCCTCCGGCGTCGTTACCTTTATGTTCTCATAGCTTCCCGGGATGATTTTAATGCGGGCCTTGCCGAAAAATTCCACCACCATGGCATCATCCGTAATCGGCGGCAGCTTTTCTCCTTTATTTTCGGCCTCAGCGAGCTTTTCATAGGCCCGATAAACCAGCGGGAAAGAAAAGCTCTGGGGCGTCTGCATGAGCCAGAGCCGCTTCCGATCCGGCGTCTCACTGACAAAGTTCTCTTCGTCAAGCAGCTTAATGGTGTCCTTTACCGGCATGCCCAGCACCGCCGCATCATATTCTGCCGCCGCCTCTATTGAGGCTGTCAGCAGTTCCGCCGTCAGCATGGGCCGCGCACCGTCGTGAATCAGCACCAGCGGCGAAGCCGATTCATCCGCATCGAAGACATTATCCTCTGATTCTGCTGCCGGATTCTCCTCAGCCGCAATGCGCTGCAGACCCTTCCAGACGGAGTGATAGCGTTCCTTTCCGCCGGATACAATGTCCAGCAGCTTCTCCCGGCAGTCCGCCGCATGCGTCGCCAGAAGCTCCGCCATATAGGGAATATCCTCATGGCCCGTCACCAGCAGAACACGGTCCACCGACGGATGCTGACAGAAGGCCCGGAAGCTGTGGAGAAACAGCGGCTCTCCCGCCAGCTCCATAAACTGCTTTTTAACACTTGCCTGCATACGGCTGCCGCTGCCGGCGGCCAGCACGATGCCGTAAACCCGTCTTTTCTGATACATTGCTGTCCTCCTTCCGTCGTTCTTCCACTGGCTTCATCTCAAGCTTGGCGCTGTCGCTAAACCAGCTCAGCGGGAACCCAGGGGCAGATTCGGACAGGCATTCAGATCCAGTCCGCTGACATTTCCCTTGAGGTATTCGTAATAAGCCGCACAGCCGATCATCGCCGCATTGTCCGTGCACAGCACCGGACTGGGACGGAAAAAGCGGATGCCGCGCTTCTCGCATTCCTCCGCCAGCCGGGTTCTAAGCTGTGTATTGGAGGCCACGCCCCCGGCAATGGCCAGCCGATCAATGCCGCGCTCCTGACAAAGGCGCAAAGCTCTGGATGCCAGCGAATCCACCACCGCCTCCTGGAACGAGGCGCAAAGATCCGCCACATGGATTTCCTCGCCCTTCATCTGCGCCTTATTGATGTGGTTCAGCACCGCCGATTTAATGCCGGAAAAGGTGAAATCGTAGGGATTCCCCGCCACTTCTCCCCGCGGAAAGGCAATAGCATGAGGATCACCGCCCCGGCTGGCCTTGTCCACCTTAGGTCCGCCCGGATAGCCGAGACCCACAGCCCTGGCCACCTTATCAAAGGCCTCTCCCGCAGCATCATCCCTTGTGCGGCCGATAATCTCAAACTCCCCGTAGTCCTTCACCACCACAAGATGAGTATGACCGCCGGACACCACCAGACAGGCGAAGGGCGGTTTCAGGTCCGGATTCTCCACATAGTTGGCAGAAATGTGCCCTTCAATGTGATGAACCCCCACCAAAGGCTTCTGCAGGGCATAGCTTAGGGCTTTGGCCTCCGCCACGCCAACCAGCAGCGCGCCCACCAGACCGGGACCGTAGGTCACGGCAATCACATCAATGCCGTCAAAATCTGTTCCGGCCTCGGAAAGCGCCAGCGAAATCACCTCATCGATTTTCTCCAGATGCTTCCGGGAGGCAATTTCCGGCACCACGCCGCCGTATTCTGTATGAATCGCGATCTGGGAGGAAATGACATTGGACAGCACCTCCCGTCCGTTCTGCACCACAGCCGCTGCCGTCTCATCACAGCTGGTTTCTATTGCCAGTATTCTGCAGTCCTTCATGACTTCTCCTCTGCTTTTTCGCCGTTCTTCTCTTCGTCTTCAAAGCGAAGATCCCGGCTCCAGCCATCCCGGGCAAACTTCACCGGGAATATCTTCTGAATCTCCTCCCGGTACTGATCCGGCCGCATCTCTGACGGAGAATAATGGGTAAACCACATTTCCTTCGGCTGCGCCTTCCTGCCGATTTCCGCCGCCTCCCGCATCATCATGTGCTTATAGCGCCGGGCATTGTCCTGCTTCTCCGCTTCCCCATACATGCCTTCACAGATGAAGAGATCCGCATCCTTCGCCATCTCCTCAATGGCCGGCACCGGGCGGGTATCGGTACAGTAGCACACGGAAAGTCCCTTTCTCGCCGCTCCCATGACCATGTCCGGTGTATACAGAATACCGTCTATCTCCACACTTTCTCCATGCTGCAGACGGTTCCAGCAGCGCAGAGGAACGCCCTGCTCCCTGGCCCGATCCGCATCAAAACGTCCCAGCCGCTGAATGGATACCCGATAACCATAGCAGGTCACCCGGTGATTCACCCGGAAAGCATCAATCTGAAAGGGACCGAAGGACAAAGTCTGCTGCATTTCCGTCACCTCATGATACACCAGCTCGAAGGGAAGCTCCGGCGCAATAACCCGGAGGCCATCCACCACCCGGCGGAGACCCTTGGGGCCCACCATATGAAGCGGTGCCGTCCGCTCTGAATTTCCCATGTTGAGCAGCATACCCGGCAGCCCCGAAATATGATCCGCATGATAATGGGTAAAGCACATCACATCGATGGGATTCGGGGACCAGCCCTTTTCCTTCATGGCGATCTGGGTTCCCTCACCGCAGTCGATCAGCACGTTGCTGCCATTGCAGCGCAGCATGAGGCTCGTAAGCCAACGATTGGGCAGAGGCATCATACCGCCGGTACCCAGCAAACAAACATCCAGCATAATTTCTTCCTTTGATCCGATCTATGTTAACGAAAGCACCATGATGAGGGCATCATCCCTCGGCGCCTCGTAATAATCCTTCCTTACGTATTCCTGCAAAAAACCCTTTTTCTCGTAAAGCCGCCGTGCCGGCAGATTCCGGCTGCGCACCTCCAGATAGACCTTGGCCGCCCCGCTGCTTTCGGCTCGCTGCAGCATGGCATCCATCAGAGCCTCACCCAGGCCTTGCCCGCGGCAGTTCTCTGCCACACATATGTTTTCAATCTCCGCCTCCGGTCCAAGAATCCGGAGCACGGCATAGGCCACCGTTCGTTCCGTGCCGCTCTTCAGCGTCCGCAGCACCAGCGGATGGTCATATGCACTGCCGATGGCCCGTTCAAAATCCGTGCTGCTCCACGCCATTTTTCCGAAGGCGCTTCTTTCCATTTGGATAATGTCGGCGAGATCCGACAGCGCCATCTCCTGCGGAGTCATTGGTTCTCCTCCGTCTCGTTCTCATAGCCGCTGCCGCTGCCGATAATATAGTTCCTGGCAGCCAGCTTGTCCTTTGTCTTTTCAGCGCCCTCCTGGTGCACCAGTTCAAAGTCCTTAAGACCCTGCTGTTCCCGTTCCCGCTCAGCCTGAGGCTTCCGTACATAACGAAGCTCCAGGGCATCGGAAGTACAGCTTTCGCCGCGAGCCTGCATGGCTTCTCCCAGACAGGCAATGCTGGCAGCCCGCTGCAGCAGGTTCATGGGCTCTGCATAGGCGTGCTCCACCGTGAGATGCTCCTCCAGATAAGTGTGGTATACCGGCACAGCATCGCCCAGAAAAATATGACGACCCGGTTGGCTGTTGATCCGCGTGCAGAGATCCTCCACGGAAATGGCCTCCTCTTCACCGAGCAGCTGTCCCTTCCGATATGCCGCCGTATACACCTGCTGCCTTCTCGCATCCATAATGGGATGAATATAATCCTCGCAGGAGGACAGATTGTGGGCCAGCCCCTCCAGGGTGCTGACCGCCGCCATGGGAATGCCGTGTGCCAGCGCCAGACCTTTGGCTGTAGCCGCGCCGATGCGGAGACCGGTAAAGGAACCCGGACCAGCACTGACAGCGATCAGTGTAAGCTCAGCTGCATTTCTTCCCGTCTGTTCAAAAAGCGCCGCCACCATAGGCAGCAGCGTCTGTGAATGGGTGAGCCCAATATTGACACTGTACTCTCCCAGCACCACGCCATCCTCTACCAGTGCCGCGGAAGCCGTTTTTCCGGATGAATCAATTCCCAATGTCAGCATGCATTGCCCTCCTTTCCTTCCTGCAAGGTGATCTTCCGATAGTCAAAGCCCTGCTCCAGATCCTTTTCGATCCGAACCCAGCGGGCCTCCGGCGGAATCAGCTCCGGAATCTGCGAGGGCCATTCCACGATGCAGACACCCTGCCCGAAGAAATACTCCTCATAGCCGATCTCATCCATCTCGCTCGGATCTCCGATCCGGTATACATCAAAGTGATAAAGCCGAAGACGCCCGTCATATTCCTTCACGATGTTAAATGTCGGCGAATTCACATAATCGTCCACGCCGAGTCCCTGGGCAAAGCCCTGGGTGAAAACGGTTTTTCCGACCCCCAGATCACCCTCCAGGCAATAGATTTCACCCGCCTGTGCTTCGCGGCCCAGCTTCTCACCGAAGGCGAAGGTCTCCTCCGCCGAATGACTTTCAAAAATCATAATTTCACCTGTTATATCCGACAATTCTCGCCCATCAAGCCCGCAGTCCCAAATGGGGCTAGCGCAAGACTGGCTCACGCTAACCCCATTCCGACTATCTCGCCAAACCGAAGCCTTTCGTGATGGTTCAGCCGAGCTTTGCTCTGATGGTATGGAAGATCCGTCTGCCGGTTTCCTCCTCGAATCGCTGCATATTCTCCTTAAAGTCTGCCTCTGCCATAACATCTGTCATAAAAGCAAATTCATCAGTACGTCCGTCCAGCTGAATCGGCGCAAATGCTGTCTCCTCGTTCAGGAAGTTCTCACGGATGCTCTCCTCAAGTCCCTCTGCTGTTCCCTCCACGCGCACAAGATAGCGGAAGACATTTTCATCCATCGGCTCGATGCTGATCATCTCCTCGGACCAGCCGATGCCCTGGAAATCATTCTTATGACGAACGGCAGCCACGATGTCCGAAACCACTGCCGATGCAGTCGGCAGCTTGCCGGCGCCCATGCCGTAAAGCATTGTGGTGCCCAGACAGTTTCCGACGATACGGATGCCGTTGAATACATCATCCACCGGATACAGCGGATCCTTTTTGTCCAGCAGAATCGGCGCCACATAAGCGAAATACTTATTCTCCAGCACCTGTGCGGAACCAAGGAGACGAATATTCAATCCAAGCTTCGCCGCATAGGCAATATCAATATCGGAGATATTCCGGATACCCTCGGTATAGATTTCCTCGTGCTTACAGCGCTTGCCGGAGGCCATAGAAAGAAGGATAGCCGTCTTGCGGGAGGTATCGTGTCCGTCAATATCAGCGGACGGGTCGCGCTCGGCATAGCCCAGACGCTGCGCCTCCTTCAGGGTCTCCTCGAAGCCGGCACCGCTTTCCCGCATCTTTGTGAGGATGTAATTGGTGGTACCGTTCAGAATGCCGGTGATCTCAGTCAGATTTTCACCTGCATAATTGTGATGGATAGTCCGGATGACCGGAATGCCGCCGCCGACAGAAGCCTCGAAGTAGAAATTAACATTGTGTTCCTTCGCAATGCTGATCAGCTTGGAGCCACAGGCATCCACAACCGCCTTATTGGAGGTCACCACATGCTTGTTCTTCTCAAGGCTCGCCTTGATGAACTCATATGCCGGGTGAATGCCGCCCATGGTCTCCACCACAAGCTCCACCTCCGGATCATTCTCGATCACGGAAAAGTCATGTACCAGCTTGTCATTATTCTCCGGAATCTCCTCACGGAGATCCAGCACATACTTCAGCTCGATGGCTTCGCCAACCTTCTTCTGAATCTGATCCTGATTTACCTTCAGTACTTCAGCCACACCGGAACCGATGGTTCCGTAACCCATGATTGCTACCTTCATTAATGTCCTCCCTATGCGTCTGTCATCAGCCCGGCGTGCTTTCCTGTGCCAGGATCTTCACATACTGTACCTTATCCATCTTTTCAATTTCATGGATCATATCTGTAATATTCCGCGTATCACTGCGCACCTCAACAGAAATCGTCAATGTGGCAATGCCGTTTACCGGAATAGACTGGTGAATGGTCAGAATATTGGCTCTGTATTCGGAAATTCTGGAGCAGATTTTGGAAATGAAGCCCAGCTCATCAATCATCTGCACCACAAGGGTCACTGTTTTTCCCTTGGAGCTGTCATAAAAAGGAAAAATGTCATCCTTATATTTATAGTAGGAGGAGCGGGAAATGCCCGCGATCTCCGCAGCCTCCTGGATGCTCATATTCGCTTTTTCCTCCAGAAGGCGCTTCACCTCCACCACCTTCCGAAGCACCTCCGGAAGGGCATTGGTTCTCACAACGTAATAATCCGATTCCCCTGTCATCCTGTCTTCCTCAAAGCCATCTCTCCGAAGCAGCTCATTCGCCGCCCTGAACCTTGCGATCCGGACATCCCAGCTGCATCCACTTCAGATATCCGGTGATGAAACGGTCGATATCTCCATCCAGAACCGCATCTGTGTTTCCGGTTTCCTCGCCGGAACGAAGATCCTTCACCATGCGGTAGGGCTGCAGCACATAGGAGCGGATCTGAGATCCCCATCCGTTTTCCTTCACCTCACCGCGAATACCTGCCAGCATGGCCTCCTGCTCCGCCTTTTCCTTCAGATAAAGCTTAGCCTTCAGCATCTGCATGGCCTTCGCACGGTTCTGCACCTGAGAACGCTCCTCCTGGCAGGCCACAACGATACCTGTAGGAATGTGGATCAGTCGTACTGCTGAGGAAGTCTTGTTGATGTGCTGTCCGCCGGCACCGGAGGAACGGAATACCTCCATCTTGATCTCATCATCCCGTACATCGATGTCAATGTCGGTTTCAATATCCGGCATAACGTCACAGGACACAAAGGAGGTCTGTCGCTTTCCCTGCGCATTGAAGGGAGAAATCCGGACAAGGCGGTGGATACCCGACTCAGAACGCAGATAGCCGTAGGCATACTCTCCATCCACCTCGATGGTGACAGACTTGATGCCTGCCTCATCGCCCTCCAGATAATCCAGCACCTTCACCGTGAAGCCATGACGCTCAGCCCAGCGTGTATACATGCGGTAAAGCATACCGGCCCAGTCATTGGACTCGGTGCCGCCGGCACCGGCGTTGAGACGAAGAATGGCATTCATCTGGTCATACTCGCCAGACAGGAGAAGCCGGGTGCTCATGGTTTCCAGCTTCTCAGAGAACTCATCCAGCATCTCCCGAATCTCCGGGATCACGTCGGCATCATCTTCTTCGTTTCCCATTTCGATCAGCGCTTCGATGTCATCATAGGTCTGCTGCAGGGTTTCATAGCCCTTCACATCATCCTTGAGATGCTTGTCCTCTGTAGAAAGGCGGTTGGCCTTTTCCGGGTCGGTCCAGAAATCCGGCTCCTCCATCATGCGGTCCAGCTCTACGATCCGCTTCTTCTTGTTTTCCAGATCCAGCGACGCGCCTAAGTGCGCCAGCGGCTCCTTCTTGGTGCCCAGCTCATATTTAAACTGATCAAACTCAATCATGCCTTACTCCCCTTCATTAAACCGAGGCAGTGCCGTCATTGCCTTCTGCTGCCCGGTTGGCCGAAGCCTGCTGCAGCATCTGCTCATAGACCTCGCGGCCATGGCAGTTCTTGAACTTCTTGCCGGAGCCGCAGGGGCACGGATCGTTCGGATAAATCTTCCGCACTTCACGGCGCTTCGGTGTATGACTGCTGCTCTCCTCACGGTTGGTGCCGGTGGGCTTTGCCACCTGCTCTCTCTCCACCTTCTGCTCAATCTTCAGACTGTAGAGAATGCGCACAGCCTCCTCACGGATGGCTCTGGTCATCTCCTCGAACATCTCATAGCCCGTGATCTTGTACTCCACCAACGGATCCTTCTGGCCGTAAGCCTGCAGGCCGATACCATCGCGCAGGATATCCATATCATCGATGTGGCTCATCCACTTCTGATCAATCACCTTCAGCAGGATCACACGCTCTGCCTCACGCATCTGCTCCGGATTCTGGAACTCTGCCTCCTTCTGCTCATAGAGACGGATAGCCTGCTCCTTCAGCATCTGCTTGAACTCATTCTTGCGCATTTTCTCATACTGCTCTTCCGTCAGCTGCAGCTTCGGCAGCGGAATGATGTTCATGAGCGTATCATTGAGACCGCTGAGATCCCAATCCTTTGCCGTCTGGTCCTCTGCCACATTGGCATCCACTGCATTGTCCACGATATCCGTAATGAACTGGATGATCATGGGGCGCATGTTGTCACCCTCCAGCACCTTCTCACGCTCAGCGTAGATGACGTCACGCTGCTCGTTATTCACCTCATCATACTTCAGCAGGTTCTCACGAATGCCGTAGTTGTTGAGCTCGATCTTCTCCTGCGCCTTCTCAATGGCTCTGGAAAGCATCTTATGATGAATCTGCTCTCCCTCCGGTACGCCCAGGGCCTCAAACATGCCCATCAGCTTCTCGGAACCGAAGAGACGCATCAGGTCATCCTCCAGGGAAATGAAGAACTGGGACTGACCCAGATCACCCTGTCGTCCGGAACGGCCGCGGAGCTGATTGTCAATACGTCTGGACTCGTGACGCTCTGTACCAATGATGTGAAGACCGCCGGCAGCTCTCGCTTCCTCATCCAGCTTGATATCGGTACCACGGCCAGCCATGTTGGTGGCGATGGTTACGGCGCCATGTACACCGGCCTCGGCAACGATAGCGGCCTCCTTCTCATGGAACTTCGCGTTGAGGACGCTGTGCTTGATGCCCCGCTTCTTCAGCATGGCCGAAAGCATTTCCGAAGTCTCGATGGCGATGGTACCCACAAGCACCGGTGCACCGGTATTGTGGATCCGCTCAATCTCATCCACAACGGCCTGGAATTTCTCCTTCTTGGTCTTGTATACCGCATCATCCAAATCGATTCTCTGTACCGGACGGTTGGTGGGGATACAGATAACATCCATATAATAGATGTTTCGGAACTCCTTCTCCTCGGTCTGGGCAGTACCGGTCATACCGGACTTCTTATCGAACTTGTTGAAGAAGTTCTGGAATGTGATGGTGGCCAGGGTTCTGGACTCACGCTGCACATTCACATGCTCCTTTGCCTCAATGGCCTGATGGAGACCGTCGGAATAGCGGCGGCCCGGCATGATACGGCCGGTGAACTCATCTACGATGAGAACCTCATTATCCTTCACCACATAGTCCTTGTCTCTGTGCATCAGGTTGTTGGCACGAAGAGCCAGGATAATGTTGTGCTGAATCTCCAGATTCTCTGCATCTGCCAGATTTTCGATATGGAAGAATTCCTCTACCTTCTTAACACCATCCTGTGTCAGGTTGACGGTCTTCTCCTTTTCATTCACGATGAAGTCACCGGTCTCCTCGATCTCCTCGCCGAGAATAGCATTGATTTTGGAGAACTCTGCGGACTCTTCACCCTTCACCAGCTGTCTGGCCAGCACGTCGCAGACCTCATAGAGCTTCGTAGACTTGCCGGACTGACCGGAAATGATCAGCGGGGTTCTGGCCTCATCGATAAGCACTGAGTCCACCTCATCGATGATACAGAAGTGCAGACCGCGCAGAACCTGCTGTCTCTTGTAAATGGCCATGTTGTCGCGGAGATAGTCGAAGCCCAGCTCGTTGTTGGTCACATAGGTGATATCGCAGCCGTAGGCAGCCTGTCTCTCCTCGGAGGTCATCTCGTTCAGAACGACACCAACCGTCAGTCCCAGGAACTCATGTACCTGACCCATCCACTCCGCATCTCGCTTTGCCAGATAATCGTTGACTGTTACGATGTGAACGCCCTTGCCTTCCAGCGCATTCAGGTAAGCCGGACAGGTAGAAACCAGGGTTTTTCCTTCACCGGTACGCATCTCTGCGATACGGCCCTGGTGCAGTACGATGCCGCCGATGAGCTGCACCGGATAATGCTCCATGCCCAGTACACGCTTGGCAGCTTCCCGCACGGTAGCGAAAGCCTCTGGCAAAAGATCATCCAGGGTCTCGCCGTTGGCCAGCCGCTCCTTGAACTTCGGGGTCTGCGCCTTCAGCTCCTCATCTGACATAGCCGCCATCTGATCGTGAAAGGCAAGGATCTTGTCCACCTTCGGCCGGATCATCTTCAGCTCTCTGTCCGAATGCGTTCCAAAAACCTTTTCAAAAATATTCATCAGTCCGCTTACTCCTTTATCATGAATCTCAGAATTTCCTATACTTTTGGCTATAACTCGTAGATTTTATCACTAAACCAAAGCTTATTCAAGCGTGACCCCGGCAGTTCATAAAGTGTTTACAAATAGATTCATGGCCTGCCGGCCAATTTTGTGATTTGTGAACTCTCTGTGAAATTTATTTCCATTTTTTTCAAATTTTCGTATGGAATATTTTTCCGAATCATGCTATACTAAGCGCATAGAGAGATGTCCCTCGAAGACATTTCCCAAATCTGACAGCTCCGAGGAGCCGTCAAACAGAAGGGAGCGATGTTAATGAAGTTTAATATCACTGGTAGAAACATCAACGTAACCGATGGCCTGAGACACATGATTGACAAGAAGCTCGGTAAGCTTGATAAATTCTTCAAGCCGGAGACAGTTTGCAACGTCACGCTCTCCACACAAAAGGATCTGCAGAAGATCGAGGTAACCATCCCGGTAAAGGGAACCGTCATCCGCGCCGAGGAAGCCAGCGCCGATATGTATCAGTCCATTGATCTGGTAGAGGATGTCATCGAAAGACAGATTCGCAAGTACCGCACCAAGCTGATTAACCGGAAACAGAATGTACAGCTTTTCGCAGACGCCTTCGTTGAAGAAGAAGCGGAACAGGATGAACCGGAGATTCAGATTCTCCGTACGAAGCAGTTTGATCTGAAGCCCATGACCCCGGAAGAGGCTTGCCTCCAGATGGAGCTTATCGGCCACACCTTCTTCGTTTTCCAGAACGGTGACAGCGGTCAGGTAAATGTAGTCTATAAGAGAAAAGGAAATACCTACGGACTCATCGAGCCGGAAGGATAATTGAATAGTGATAAATGACAGAAGGCCCCGGCAGCTTCAGCTGCCGGGGCCTTTTCAAGTTTGAAAATAATATTCCGCCTGCCGTAGGCCGCCTCGCTCAGTCCGGCGGCTAGATCCAGGCTCCGTCAAACTGTATGATCTGTCCCGTAAGATAGGACGGGGCTTTCACCAGAAGGCGAAGCATTTCTGCCGCCTCCTCTGCTGTGGCCATGCGTCCGTAGGGAATCTCCTCCTCTACGGCAGCCCGATCCTCAGGTCCCATCCAGCCGTTCATATCCGTGTCCACGCAGCCCAGCGCCAGGGCATTCACCGGAATATGATTCGGCGCCAGCTCCTTGGCCAGGGCCTTCGTCAGCGCATTGACACCGCCCTTGGTCAGAGAATAAATGCTTTCCATGGAGGCGCCGGTGACACCCCAGACGGAGGAAATGTTCCAGATCCGCCCCTGTCCG
>CAZJQX010000065.1:543-13137 GCA_964548305.1 uncultured Lachnospiraceae bacterium | reverse complement strand
CAGCATCATCGCAAATGCAGTTGCCCGCCATATTTACACCCATATCCGTCGGGGATTTGTAGGGTGAGCTGCCGTAGATCCGGTTGAACATGGCATTCAGTACCGGGAACACTTCCACATCACGGTTGTAGTTCACGGTGGTGACGCCGTAGGCCTCCAGGTGGAAGGGGTCGATCATGTTAATGTCGTTCAAATCCGCCGTGGCCGCCTCATAGGCCAGGTTCACCGGATGGTTCAGCGGAATGTTCCAGATGGGGAAGGTCTCAAACTTGGCATAGCCGGCATTAACGCCGTGCTTATGCTCCTGGTACAGCTGAGACAGACAAACCGCCATCTTTCCCGAGCCGGGGCCCGGTGCCGTCACCACCACCAGCGGACGAGTCGTGCGGATGTACTCATTCTTGCCGAAGCCCTCATCGCTGATGATCAGAGGAACATTGGACGGATAGCCGGGGATGCTGTAATGCCGGTATACCCGGATGCCCAGTGCCTCCAGCTTCTTCTGGTAAGCCAGCGCACTCTCCTGGCCGTCGAAACGGGTCAGAACCACGGAGCCCACGAAGAGGCCATAGTCCCGGAAGGCATCAATGAGACGCAACACATCCACATCGTAGGTGATGCCCAGATCGCCGCGCACCTTGTTCTTCTCGATGTCGCCGGCATTGATCACAATCACCACCTCCGCATCGTCCTTCAGCTGGCTCAGCATGCGGATCTTGGAATCCGGCTGAAAGCCCGGCAGCACGCGGCTGGCATGATGGTCATCAAAGAGCTTGCCGCCAAACTCAAGGTAGAGCTTGCCGCCGAACTGGGCAATGCGCTCCTTGATATGGGCAGACTGTGTGTTCAGATACTGCTGGTTGTCAAAGCCGGTTTTTAACATAGACTGGGCCTCCCTTTACCCGTTGCTATCCCGTCCTTGGGATAAATACATATTCAACTAATCCTGTAGTATAGCACGCACTTCCTTCTTAACGCCACTGCAGAATTTCCAGATTTTCCGCATCGTGCTCCACTTCCTTCGAGAAGATGTGCGAAACATCCATCATGTCCCCCACCTTGAATACTGAGGATAATGTTTTCGGCCATACATTCCCGTTTTTCTCCCGGATCCGGGCAATGCACATGAGTTCAATGGTCTGCAGGCTCCGTTCCGTCATGTGAAAGCCCCGTTCCATATTCAGGATTGACGCATTCTCCGTATAATCCTGCTGCACCCCGTCCAGGAGATACCGGAACCAGAAGTACATGGCGAGTCTCGTGAACCACGTCTGATACAACGGGCTCTCCCGCAGCTGCCTGCATTCCTCCAGGGTTCTGTCTGTCGCCTCCGGACTGCAACACAGACCGCGCAGCTGCGCCATCACCGTTTCCCAAGTCTCATTCAGCGGGTCCAGCTGCTCCAGGTGTTTCAAAAGTATCCGCAGCCCTGCAGCCTCCGTCTCCCCGACTTTCTCCTCCGGCATTCCTGAGAGACTGCGCAACCTCTCCAGCTTTTCCGCCAGTGTACCTTCATCCTGCAGGATTTTCAGTCCCTCGTTCCGGACGGCCAGTGTCTGCACCAGCGCTTCCTCCTCCGCCGGCGTAAGCCCGGTTCCCGGGTCCTCTGACATTGCCCTGCAATAGCTGATCTCCGGCTCTGTGAAGAAAAGCCGGGCGGCCTCCATGCAGGAAAGGCTCAGGTCCTGCTGCTCATAATAGCCGACCCGCGTATACCAGCGGGGATATTCCGTGCAGACCTGACAGAGTCTGTCCTCGCCGAGCTCCGTAAAGATGTCGCAGAGGTTCTGACGGTTCAGGAAGGGGCATCGCTTTTCCCGGGTCATGGGGAAGTATTTCGCGCCGTCCTCGTCCTTAAGGTGCTGCCGCAGCCGTTCGCCGAATTTTCCCGGCACCGTCTGGTAATAGTAATAGCTTTCCTCGTCCACATCCACGATCCAGCCGGCACAGCAGGTATCCGGGCAGCTGCCGCCCACGCAGCGGAACTTCTCCATATAGGAAGGATATTCGATCAGCATGTCTCTGCTCCCCTTGCCGGCTGCATGCTCACATCCTCAGTTCCGGCAAAGCTTTCACTGTTGAGAAGAGAACGCACCGCGATCTTGTATTCCATCAGATTTTTTGCCTTCCGAAGCTCCTTCCGGAAGCGCTCATCTGTCGGGAAGAGTTCACCGAGATAGTTCCAGTTTTCCTTCAGCTTGAAAAGCACATTCCGTTCGCCCTGGATTTCCGCCTGGTACTTCTCCAGGAGGAGCTGCACATAGCTTCGAAGCTCCGACAGCTGAAGTGCCGCCCCGCCCCGCAGCTGCCGGGCCAGTGCCGGGTTTCGCACCAGTCCCCGGCCCAGCATCACAGCCGAAAGATTCGGAAATGCGGTCAGCAGCCGCCGATAATCCGCCGGGCAGCGGATATCGCCGTTGTAGCAGATAGGCGCCCTACTCTCCTCATAAAACATGCGGAACACCTCCCAGTTACAGTTATTCCTGTACATGTCCTTCTGGAGGCGGGGATGCACCGTCAGCTCGGAAATCGGATAGCGATTGTATACCTTGAGAATTTCCGGGGCCTCCGCGGGAGAGCTCACGCCGATTCGGGTTTTCACAGAAATATTTACCAGGATTCCTACTTTTTCCAAAGAAGAAAACAGTGTCTCGAAAAATGCGTCCAGCTCATCCGGATCCCGGAGAAAGCCGGAGCCCTTTCCCTTCGCCGTCACCGTGCCGCTGGGGCAGCCCAGATTAAAATTGATTTCTTCGTAGCCGAGGGCCGCCATGCTCTCTGCTGCCCAGAGGAAATGCTCCGGGTTCCGGGTCAGAATCTGTGGCACAACGGACAGTCCCGCATTGTTTTCCGGTGCCAGATCGCGCCCCTCCCGACCGGTGAAGCGGCCGCTTTCATTGGCAGAAACAAAGGGGGTAAAGTATTTATCCAGTCCCCCGAACAGCTCGTGCTGGGCATTCCGCAGGGGATAGCCGGTGATGGACTCCATGGGTGCATAGTAGAATTTCATAGCTTACGGATTCCGCTCCTCTTCTTTGTAAACCTTTTCCCGGGTGAAGCCCTCTCCAAGGGCCTCCCGTACATCAGAAACAATAACGAAGGCCTGGGGATCGATCTCGGATACCAGATCCTTCAATGCTGTGGTCTCCCGATTGGACAGTACGCAGTACAGCATTTCCCTCTTTTCGTCAGAGTACATGCCCCGCGCGGCAATGCCGGTGACACCCCGGTCCAGCTCCGACAGAATCCGGTCTGCGATCTCCCGCGTCTTCGGGGAAATGATGTAGACCGCCTTTGCAAAGTGCATGCCGTCGATGAGGCTGTCGGAAATCTTTGTGAAGATGTAAATGGAAACGATGGCGTAAAGGCTGTTGGTGATGCCGAAGATGCCGAGACCTATGAGGACAATGATGCCGTCCAGAACCTGCATGACCTGCGGCAGACTCAGATGCCGGAAGAACAGCTTTCGAAGAATCGCCGCCAGAAGATCCGTGCCGCCCGTGGTGGCATGGGCAATGAAGACGAGACCGCCGCCCAGTCCCATGAGGATGCCGCCGAAGACGGAGCCGAGGAACAAATCCTCATTGGGAATCAGCTCCGCTGCCGGAAGTATCATAAACACAAGAGAAGTGAGCAGTGTGGCATAGATGGTGCGGCCGATAAACTTTTTGCCGCAGACAAAATAGCCCGCCGCAAAGAGCGGGATATTGATGACGGTATTGCTGATCCAGAGAGGGACTCCCAGAAGCTTCTTGATGATAATGGCAAGACCCGTTACACCTCCCGTAACGAGTCCCATAGAATCATAAATATCACTGCCGGCAACCGCCATGAGACAGACCCCGACGGTCATCATCAGGTAGTCCCGAACAGCAGATCTCTTCCAATGCATTGGCATTTCTCCTTGCTGAACAAATATGCTTAATACTGCGCAATGTCCGCTTCCGACGGCACGATCATAATGTAGGCACCGTCATGGCAGGCGGAAAGCAGGGACAGCATCATGGAACGCTCCACGCTGACGCAGCCGCTGGAGCTCCAGGTCTCCGGGTTCTTCACATGCAGGAAGATGGCCGAGCCGCGCTTGTATACCGTGGGATTGGTGTTGAAGCCCACGGCCATGGCATACTCATAGCAAATGGTGTAGTCCTGCAGATGCTCGCCGCCGATGGGCACGGCGCTTTCCACCCAGGTGTTATAGGTCGCTTCCTCCCCGGACCAGTAGGACTGGGCCGTGATCTTTCGCCACGTCATAGACGTTCCCGGATTTTCTCCCTGACCGAATGCCAGCAGAATCGGGAAGCTGCCGATGGGAGTGGTGCCGTCACCCTCCTGCCGCTCAGCTGCGAGCCTGAGGCCGTTCCGTCCGTAGCCGGCATAGCAGGAAAACGCATTCGTAAAGCTTCCGTCCTTATTCTTGTTCCAGAGGCTCAGCTGATGATCCACCACCAGGATGATCTGGTCTGTTTTTTTCGCCGTCTCCGTGTTCTTGAGAAGAGACGCCAGCCGGGCCTTCGTCTCTGCAGACATAGAAGCTGCAGCCGCCTCTGTCAATGTCTGGGCATTCTGGGACTGCTGGGATTGCTGGGATTGCTGGGCATCCTGAGACTGCTGGGCCGTTACCGTCATGCCGACACCCGGGCCCGCTTCAGCATAGGCTGCCGCCGGGCAGCTGAGGGCCGAAAGCATTGCCCCGAGCAGCAAAGTCTTAAATATTCTCTTATTTCGCATAAATTTCACTCCTTACGCATGACAGATGACAGGGAAGCCCTTCCCCACATATTCGTAAATGGTCTTCGCCGCGTCCAGAGGCAGGTTTACACAGCCGTGGGAGCCGCTGCGGGCATAGATCTCGCCGCCGAATTTGCTCCGCCAGGTGGCGTCATGCAGACCGATTCCCTTGTTGAAGGGCATCCAGTAATTCACATGCGTGGCATAGCCTCGGCCTCGCAGCGTCGCATTTCTCGTCTTATAGGTCATGGCGTAAATGCCCTCCGGCGTGTTCATGCGGCGTCTCGCATTGCCGGTGACACAGTCGGTTTCCAGAATCTGCTGCCCGTCCACAAAGAGATAAACCTTCTGTTTCGTGAGATCCACCTCCACATAGGAACTGCCGTATTCCGGCGCATCCCGCTGAGCGCCCACCTTGGAATAGATCGGCTCCCGGGTGATCTGCTCGCCGGACAGGATATCCGCCATGAGCTGCTCTGTCTCCTTCTTCGCCGACATCTTGTAGCCATAGGGGCCGGCAACCTGCACTGTCCGTCCATCCGCGGTAACGAAATCCCGGGTGGTTCCCGCCGTATCCGTCTCCGCCTTCAGTGCATCCACATAAGCCCGTACTGCCGCCTTGTCCAGCTCCTTCGTGCCGTCCTCATGAACCGTCAGCCAAGGATAATAGGTGTCGCTGTCCACCACCCGGGTCTCGGAGCCGAACTGGTAGGTGATGACCGCCGAAACCTCGGACTGCTTCTGGGCGAGAAGCTGCACAAGCGCCGGATCATCCTCCCGAATCTCTGCCTTTTCATAGCAGCCTTCCTCATCCAGATTTACGGCGGTGGATTCCGCATAAACCGCAGACTTCACCACATTCTGTACCTTGTCCGGAATTGGCGTATCCCCATCCTCCGGCGGCACTATGCTATAACCGGTGCCGTAGATATAGTCGGAAACATAGGCGTTTCGCGGTGCCGTGTACTCGCCTTCCTGCGTCAGGAGCTTCTCCTGCACCAGCGCCGTCAGCTTGTCCTCGTCAAAAACGATGTCATAGGACACCGTCAAATTGCTGCCGGTCCACATGTACAGAGGAAACAGCAGCGGATTCTGCCACGCCAGCGTTTCCGTATGATACTGCTCCCTGAGGTCAATGTCTTCGGCCCGAATTACCGTATCACTGCCGTGGATGTCCGTCACCGTGAGACAATAGTCGGACTCACTGTGGGCATTCATAAAGCTCTCCACCTCGCTCCGGCTGATTAAAGACACATCAATGCCGTTCACATAGGTGCCGGGCATCATCCGCTCATAAAAAAAGGCTGCGGTCAGAAGGTAGACAGAAAGCAGCACCAGGACCGCAATGCCGCAGCCCATCAAAAGTTTCTTTTTCATAGCTCTCCTCTGCACGTCTTACTCGTAGTCCACCTTCATGAGGCAGAGTCCCTGAGGCTCCGCAGTGAAGCCCGCCGCCTTCCGGTCCTTTTTCTCGAGAATTTCCCGCATTTCTTCCGGGGCGCGCTTTCCGAAGCCCACCTCCAGCAGCGTGCCGGTCATAATCCGCACCTGATTCTGCAGGAAGCCTGTGCCATGGAAATAAAAGCGGATATAGGAACCGTTCTCCGTGATGTCAATGCTGTCGATTTTCCGCACTGTAGGCTTCTTCATCTTGGAATTGCCGCAGAAGGACTTGAAATCGTGCTCTCCAATGAGATACTGCGCCGCCGCCTTCATTTTCTCAATATCCGGCTTCTGCTCCAGCACCCGGACATACTTCCGTTCAAAAACCGGCTTCTGCTCCCCATACCAGCAGCTGTAGCGATAGGTCTTGCCGCTGGCCTTGAAGCGGGCATGAAAACGGTCCCCGCAGCGTTTCAGCTCATTGATGCTGATGTCCTCGGGAAGGTAACGGTTCATGTATGCGCGAATCTCATCCTCGGACAGCTCCGTATCCAGCAGGGCATTGGCACACATACCGCGGGCATGCACGCCCGCGTCGGTACGTCCCGCGCCGATGACCGTGACTGCCTCTCCCGTCAGCCGGGACAGCACCGTTTCCAGCTTTCCCTGAATGGTGAGCTCCGTATTGGGCTGATGCTCCCAGCCGTAATATCGTGAGCCGTCATAGCTCAGTATCATTTTATAATTCTGCTTCATATCGAATCCTGCTTTCCTTTACTTTGCTGCCTCATAATCCCGGATAAAGTTCTGGAGTGACTGGGCCGCCAGCATTTCCGCCGTCTGACTGCTGTCCTCCTTGTAGCTCTCCGCCGCCAGCTGCAGCTTCTCCCTGGCCAAATCCTCAAATTCCGTTTCCAGCTCCAGGTAGCTTTCATACTGCGGCGGCGTATAGAACTTGTACTCCGCCTTTGCCTGCATGAAGGCCTGATACATCGAAATATACATGGGATCCGTCAGCTCGCTGATGGCCTGGGGAAGATAGGAGGAAAAGGCCTCCTGCTTCACCGGCATATACCCAAGGCTTGTCGCAAATTGAACATTTCTTTCCGTTTCTGTCAGCCATCTCAGAAATGTCATGCAGGCCTTTTCCCGCCGGGGCGTAGATTTCACGGTGCAAATGCCGGCGCCGCGCTGCATAGTCAGCTTTTCCCCGGCGATAAAGGTCGGGCAGGGAAGACTGATGATGCTGATCTTTTCCGTGGAATTATCGGCGTAGGTCACAGTATCCGAAAAATAGCGCACACTGGCAGAGGAGGCAATGACGGCCACCGCATCTCCGGTGCGCATGGCCTGGGAAGCATAGCCGCTGCCGAGCCATACAGCGCCCTCGGCTGCTGCCTCCGCATAGGACTTCCATACCCGGTCGAAGATCGGGCTGTAGCTGATGCCCGTACCGCTGCCGTTGAAGAAGCTGCCGCCCAGAGCTGTGACGCCTATCTGAAAATAGTCGAAATAGCTGTCGTGGGCCAGAAACGGCTTCGGGTCGTTTTTCTGCTCCGTCGTCTTCTCCCACTGAACATACTTCCGGGCCGTCTTAAACAGGCCCTCCCAGGTATAAAGATCCGACAGCTTCGCGCCGGTGGCAGCGGCAAAGCGATCGAAGGCCGTCTTATTGATAAAGAGAATCTCTGTGGACTTGGCGACCGGCAGCACCAGCTGCTTTCCGTTGATCATGCCCTCCTGCATAAAGTCCGGCACAAACTTTGAAAGCTCATCATTAGAAAAGTAATCCCGGTAATTCACGAGTATCGAGCTGTCCGGCATAGCCAGTACCGTCTTCGGGTAGGAAACAAACATGTCCGGCAGGGACTCTGCCCCCTCTTCTCCTCCGGCCGCCGCCAACACCTTATCGTGAATGTTGTTGGTGTTGGTGACACCGGTCACCTCCACCCGGATATTCTTTTCCTTTCCCACAGTCTCGTTGAATTCATCAATGAGATCATTGAAAGGTGAGTCATTCGCCTCGCCGTAAACATGCCACAGGCTCACTGTCACCATTTCCTTGCTGCCACAGCCCGTGAGCAGAAGCACGGCCAGCAGAGTGCAGAGCAGTACCATACATAAGTTCTTTTTCATTTATATTTCTCCCGAAAGTAAAAAAGAGCTTTCATCAGGGTTTTTCCCTATAACCTTAGTATCATAGCATCTTTCCGCTGATACCGCCATAAATGCTTTTCCGGCTTTTCAAACTACGGTCAAAAATGTATACTGGGAGAATAAATAAAGGAGGCAAATCATGTATACAGCCAACAGTGAAAGATATGACAAAATGCATTATCCCTATGCCGGCCGCAGCGGTCTGCAGCTGCCCATGGTATCCCTGGGACTCTGGCACAACTTCGGCGACACCGCAAATTTCGAGAATATGAGGCAGCTCTGCTTCACAGCCTTTGACAACGGCATCACCCATTTCGATCTGGCCAACAACTACGGACCGGAGCCGGGCAGCGCCGAGAAAAACTTCGGCCGGATCCTGAAGGAGGATCTGGGCGTATACCGGGATGAGCTCCTGATCTCCACCAAGGCAGGCTATGTTATGTGGGACGGTCCCTACGGCAACTGGGGCAGCCGGAAATATCTCCTCTCCAGCCTGGACCAGAGCCTGAAGCGCTTAGGCCTTGACTATGTGGATATCTTCTATCATCACCGGATGGATCCAAACACCCCGCTGGAGGAAAGCATGGGAGCACTGGCCACAGCCGTTCAGAGCGGCAAGGCTCTCTACGCCGGTCTTTCCAACTATGACGGCCCTACCCTGGAGAAAGCCGCAGCCATTCTGAAGGAGCTGCACTGTCCCTTCGTCATCAACCAGAACCGCTATTCCATCTTCGACCGTACCGTCGAAAAGAATGGCCTGAAGGAAATGACCGGTAAACTGGAGAAGGGTCTCATTACCTTCAGCCCTCTGGCCCAGGGACAGCTGACAGACCGCTATCTCCACGGCATTCCGGAGGACAGCCGCATCCGTACCGACGGCCGCTTCCTGAAGGAAAGCATTCTCACCGAGACGCGCCTTTCCCAGATCCGCCGCTTAAATGACCTGGCGGCAGAACGCGGCGAAAAGCTGGCGGACATGGCTCTCGCCTGGCTTCTGCAGCAGCCGGTGGTCACCAGCGTACTGATCGGTGCCTCCAAGCCCCAGCAGATTTTGGACAATCTGAAGGCCATCGATTCCGCCCCCTTCACCGAAGAAGAGCTCCGACTCATTGATGAGATTTCACTGGAGGCTTGATCCCGAGCGGATTTTGCTTTATGATTGTCGCATCGCAGCATTTTAGTGTTGTAAAGCATTAAACAAGGAGGTAGTACCATGGCATTTGACATCGCACCCTATGTTGACATGTCCCCCAGTGAGGTTCGTAAGCTGATTCGGGAAGGCGTCATTGACTTTCCCACCGCCGGTATGTGCCGCGGCTATGCCCAGGCAAATCTCGTTATCCTGCCGCCGGAGTATGCAGCAGATTTCGAGGAATATGCCAACAGAAATCCCTTCCCCTGTCCCATTCTGGAGATCATCAAGGGAACACCGGAGACGCATGACATGGGTGAGGGCGGAAATATCTGCACCGACATTCCCAAGTACCGCATCTATGAAAACGGTGTATTTGTGAAGGAAATCACGGATGCCTCCGATTACTGGAAGGAGGGCTACGTAGGCTTCCTGATCGGCTGCTCCTTCTCCTTCGAGGAAGCGCTGATGCGGGAGGGCATTGAAATCCGGCACATTGCCCAGGGCCGCAATGTGCCCATGTTCAAGACCAATATCCAGACCGTTCCCGCCGGCCCCTTCTCCGGTCCCATGGTCTGCTCCATGCGCCCCATGACCCCGGAAAATGCCCAGAAGGCCTATGACATTACCGTGAAGATGCCGAACGTGCATGGTGCACCGGTGCATATGGGCGATCCCAAGGAAGTGGGGGTTGCCGACGTGATGAAGCCGGATTACGGCGAGGCCGTAGACATTTACCCGGGAGAAATTCCGGTATTCTGGCCCTGCGGCGTAACACCCCAGGCTGCTGTGGAAAATGCCAAGCCGCCCATCGTCATCACCCATGCGCCGGGACATATGTTCATCACCGATATCCCGAATGCGACACTCAACGATTATCTGGAAGAAAAGAAGAAAAATCGGAAATAATTTCCACAAAAAAGCCTCGGAACAGAGTACAAGCTCTGCCCCGGGGCTTTCTGATTGTCCCAGCACCACATCACTGAAATTATACATGCTCCCACAAGAACCAAATCCACCAGGCTATGATCCAGACAACAGCCGCCGCCTTATTGGCTTCGAGAATCGCCGCATATTCCCGCAGGAAGGCACTGATCCAGTAATACATCCGCGTGGGCGCTCCCACGCATTCCCCATTCAGTCCCGCCTTCCGGGCATATACCGCTGTCCGCAGCACATGATAATTGCTCGTAACAAAGGCGCAGCGATAGGGCTGCTTCGGATTTCCGGCCTCGATCAGCGCCCGGGAGTAGCGAAGATTCTCCATGGTTGTGGTGGAACGGTTTTCAATCAGAATATCCGATGCGGGAATGCCTTTTTCCAGAAGATAGTCCCGAATCGCCTCCGCCTCGGAAATGCTCTCATCACTGCCCTTGCCGCCGGAGGGAATCAGCTTTGCCCGCCGCCCGCAGAGCTCATAAATCTCGATGGCTTTATCGATGCGGGAAGCCAGTAGCTTGGAAATGCGATGACCGCCCAGTAGACCCGCACCGTGAATCACAATATAGTCAAAATCCCGCCGCACCGGCATCCCGGAATAGATCAATGTATACAACACCAGCGTCACGAAGATGAATGTGTTGAAAAACAGAATAAACATGATGGTCATATTGATGACCCGCAGCCACAGGATGTTATAGGTCAGCCGTGTGATGGTCAGGAAGACGAAGGTCAGGATCAGGGAAATGCTGGCGGCCGCAGCGGGCAGCAGCGCCGTTCTTCCCGGGCCCTCCCTGTGCCACAGCATCCAGCTGTCCGCATACATTATCACAGATCCCAACAAAAGCACCAGCACAAAGCCGAAGGTGAAAATGTCCAGGCGAATCACCAGAAAAGGCAGATTAGGCTTGGCAATTTCCATGATGGCATAAATGGCGAAATGGATGGCGCCGCCCAGAAAAAAAGCATTCCGAAAGCGCCGCCGTTCCTTTCGAATCGATATCACAAAGGCCAGGCCAAAGACCACCACCAATATGCAGTTTACAAGCCATAAGGACAGTAAATTCATGATTCAGCATTATCTCCCCTCTATCTTCAACTTATATAGTTTAGCAGATTTCGGGCTTCTCTGTAACTCTCTTTTTCTACCCTGTATCATTTATTCAAGCAAAAAAGGCCTTGCGGATCGCAAAGCCTTTGATACGGATTCATTTCGAGCTCGCCGCTAAGGCATCCATCGGATTACGCTTGCATTTTCGCAGTCAGCTTCTTTGCGGCAAATACCAGCACCACAGCGGCTGCTGCCAACACGGCGGAGCCGATATAGCCCATGACATAGGAGCCTGTGCTGTCGTAGAAGCTGGCGCTGATCTTCGGTCCCACGAAGGCGCCGACGCCGTAGCCGATGAAGATGAGGCCATAGTTCCGGTTATAGAACTTGCTGCCGAAGACATTCTTCACGATCGGTGCAAACACCACCAGGAGTCCGCCGAAGGAGAAGCCCACAAGGCAGATGCAGGCGATGAAGTACGGCAGCGAATGGGCAATGGTCAGCATGCACATAGACAGACCGTTCAGCACCAGTACCAGCACCAGGGAATTCCAGCCCTTCAGCTTGTCATAAATGAAGCCGAAGCCGATACGGCCGCACATATTGGCGAGAGTCATGATGGACACACACATCGCGGCGGTCATTGCACTCTGGCCAATCTGGTTCTGTGCAATGGGAGAAGTGGCGCTGACCATCATAGTACCGGCTGCGTTGGCAAAGATGAACATCACCAGCATTACCCAGAAAACGGGTGTCTTCACCATCGCCGGGATATTGTAGTTCCGGGCGTTGAGCTCCTTGGCCTGGGAAGCGGTCGGGGTCCAGCCCTCCGGCATCCAGCCCTCGGGACACGGAATGATCATCCATGCCACGGCACCGACACCGATCAGGAAGACAATGGCCAGGATACGGCAGGCATTCTGCGCACCCTGGGTCTCAATGAGCCACTGGGCAATCGGAGACATGATGAATGGGCCGCAGGAGGCACCGGCCTGTACCAGACCGGAGATGGAGCCGCTCTTGTCCGGGAACCACTTGAGAGCCGTGGGCAAACAGGCCGGGTAAATAGTACCGGCACCGGCACCCGCCATCACACCGTAGAAGATGTAAAGCTGCGGGATGCTGCTGGCAAAGCCGGTCAGGAACCAGCCCGCTGCAAAGAAAATGAGACCCAGGTAAATGGCCACGCGGGGCTGCAGCT
>CAZJQX010000065.1:0-533 GCA_964548305.1 uncultured Lachnospiraceae bacterium | reverse complement strand
AAATGGTATAGGCCATGCTGAAATCCGAACTGCTCCAGCCGAACTTGGTGGTCAGCGGCAATGCAAAGAGGCTGAAAAATGCGGTTGCCGAAGTAAAGAGGCTCTGAATCCATACGCCGGCGAAAACCCGCCAGCGTGTTGCCTTGGTGATCTTCATATTCCGCCCCCCCTTACTGCTGTAGTGTGCCAAGATCCAGTCCCAGATCCCGTCCGCTGAACTTGCCTGCTGCGCGGCTGGTGCCGAGCCAGTAAACCATGTCGGAAATGTCGGCCACCTCCAGGAAAGGCATGCCGTCATACATTTCCTGCCAGTTTGCAAAGTGCTTTCCGGTCAGATCGTTGATGAACTGCACATAGCTCTCGGTCTCGCACATCGGTGTCTTTACCTTTGTGGGGCAAACGGTATTTACCACAATGCCGGTGCCCTTCAGCTCCTGTGCGAGAGTCTTGGTGAGGCCGCGCACGCCCCACTTCGCCATACAGTAGGTGGCCAGCTGCGGTGTGCCATACATGCCTGAAGCAGAAGAAATGTT
>CAZJQX010000064.1:0-13257 GCA_964548305.1 uncultured Lachnospiraceae bacterium | reverse complement strand
CCCCTCACGGGGATGACAAATGGCAATAGGCAATCGAAAAAGGAGGCCTCATATGAGCTATCTGTATGTGTGCGAGCAGGGAGCGACCATCGGCTATGAACAGCATCGCTTTCAGGTGCGGTACAAGGATGAGCTGCTGAAGAGCGTTCCGGCGGAGACACTGGAGATGATCCAGGTATTCGGAAGAATACAGCTGACTACGCAGTGCATGACGGAGTGCCTGCAGCGCGGCATCGGCGTGGTATTCTACTCGGCGCACGGCTCCTACTTCGGACGGCTGATCTCGACCAATCATGTAAATGTTGCCCGGCAGCGGCAGCAGGCCGCGCTTTCGGAGGACTTCAAGCTGGCGGTCGCCAAAAACATTATCCGGGCAAAGATCCGGAATCAGGTGGTGATCCTGCGGCGCTATGCGCGCTATCAGTCGGATGCCAGAGAGGAAGAGATTGCGCAGATGCTGCGGCTCAGCCGGAAGCTGGAGACCTGTGAGACCGCCGAAGAAATCATGGGCTATGAGGGCGCGGCAGCCAGAAGCTATTTCGCGGCGCTCGGCTGGATGGTCGATCCGGCATTCCACTTTGACCGAAGAACCCGGCGTCCGCCGCTGGATCCCTTTAACTCCATGATCAGTCTGGGATACTCCATTATCCTGAATGAAATTTATGGAAAGCTCGAGGGCAAGGGTCTGAATCCGTACTTCGGCGTGCTGCATCAGGACCGGGAGAAGCATCCGACATTGGCCAGCGATTTGATGGAGGAATGGCGTGCTGTGCTGGTGGATTCACTGACCATGAGCCTTCTGAATGGGCACGAGATTGGCCTGGACGACTTTTACACAGAAGCTGATAAGCCCGGAATTTATCTGACGAAGGACGGCTTCAAGACCTATGTGAGCAAGCTGGAGAACAAATTTCACACGGACAATAAGTACTTGAGCTACGTGGACTATGCGGTGAGCTTCCGGCGGGCCCTGGATCTGCAGATCAACCAGTTCTGCAATGCGGTTGAGAGCAATGATCCGAGTCTCTATAAGCCGGTACAGATCAGGTGACGGTATGGAGAATTATTTCTGGAATACACAGGAAAGGACGTACACAAAGAAGCTGTTTGTGCTGATCATCTATGACATCATCAACAACAAACGGCGGACGAAGTTCGCAAAGGAAATGTGCGGCTACGGCTTCCGTGTACAGAAGTCCGCCTTTGAGGCACTGCTGGAGGAAGCACAGCTCCGAAAGCTGGAGCGGGAGATTCCGAAGCTCATTGACCCGGAAGAAGACAGCATACGGATTTACCGTATGACCGGATATGGAGAGGTGAAGCTTTACGGTCAGAATACAAAGATTGAGGCGGAGGATGTGATGCTGGTGTGAGAATGGACTGGCAGTACGCTGGTTATAGATGCGTATGATGACATAATCAATTGATATAGGACATGAAAAGAAACTTGTGCTATCTTGTAATATCGTCGTTTCGGGAGAATCGTAAAGGAGGTCGTTTTGAAAGCGATGTATTTGACGATTGATCAGGAAGCTACAGGTAAAAATATTCGGGCCCTCATGAGAAGCAACGGATATTCTGTTAGAGATATCCAGGACGTGATGGGCTTCTCATATCCGCAGGCCGTGTACAACTGGATTTCTGGCAAGACGCTGCCGGCTATAGAGAATCTGCTGATCTTGAGCAGGCTCTTCCATACATCCATTAACAACATCCTCGTCGTTGACGGGGATGTTGTTGTATTAGAAAACTCGACAATACGTGATATACGTGCTAGAATCACTGCGTAAGGAGGAACAGCCATGAGATTTCGAGAATTGGAATCGCTGATTTTGCAGGATGGTTGGGTTCTTGTTGATGTAAAAGGTTCACATCATCAGTATAAGCACCCAACCAAAACGGGCAAGGTCACGATCCCGAATCACAGAGGGGATATTCCTCTAAGAGTTGCAAACTCCATACTAAAACAGGCGGGACTAAAATAACCCGCCTGACATGATGAGAGGAGATATAAATGAAATACACATATCCAGCATATTTTTATAAGGAAGAAGATGGACGTTATTCGGTAATTTTTCCGGATTTGAATGATTTGGCAACATATGGGGATGATCTTGCAGATGCATTTGCAATGGCACAGGAAGCATGCGGGCAGTATCTGTTTAACGCAATGCATGATGGCGAAAAGGTTCCGACTCCTACACCTATGGATAAACTGAAAAAGGATGATGAAGCCGAGATTGTGAATATGGTTTTTGTGGATCTTGATGAATTTGCCAGAGAATATGGTGATAAGCCAGTGAAAAAAACGCTTTCCATTCCGGCGTGGCTGAATAGTGCCTGCGAAAAGCAGGGGGTAAATTTTTCAAAAGTCTTAAAGGATGCCCTGATCAGTCGTTTGCAGATGACAGCATCTTGAAAATTTAATATATACGGAAAGCGGATCCTAATATGTCTATAACTTGCAAAAAGCATTGAATGCTTGAAAAAGCCGCAAAGAGAAGGTATAGTAAGTAGGAAATTTTCAGATCAAATAAATATTCCGTAGGGAGGATAGGATTTTTATGCTGGATATAAAATTTGTCAGAGAAAATCCGGAGCTTGTGAAGGAGAATATCCGGAAGAAGTTCCAGGAGAGCAAGCTTCCGCTGGTGGATGAGGCAATCCGTCTGGATGAGGAAGCACGTAAGGTGCAGGCAGAGGCTGATGCGTTGCGCTCCAAGAAGAATCAGGTGTCCAAGCAGATCGGTGCACTGATGGCACAGGGCAAGAAGGAGGAGGCTGCTGCCGTGAAGGCACAGGTTTCCGAGTTCTCCCAGAGACTGAAGGAGCTGGAGGAGCAGGAGCCGAAGCTGCAGGAAGAGCTTCTGAAGCGCATGATGATCATTCCGAATATGATTGATGCATCCGTTCCCATCGGACCGGATGACGGCAGCAATGTGGAGAATGAGCGCTTTGGTGAGCCGGTTGTGCCGGATTTCGAGGTCCCTTACCATACAGATATTATGGAGAGCTTCGGCGGCATCGATCTCGATGCGGCAGGCCGGGTGGCCGGCAACGGCTTCTATTATCTGATCGGTGACATTGCACGTCTGCATTCTGCTATTCTCAGCTATGCGCGTGATTTCATGATCGGCAGAGGCTTCACCTATGTGATCCCGCCCTATATGATCCGTTCTAAGGTAGTGGACGGCGTTATGTCCTTCTCTGAGATGGACGCCATGATGTACAAGATCGAGGGAGAGGATCTGTATCTCATCGGTACCTCCGAGCATTCCATGATCGGCCGCTTCATTGACCAGATCATCCCGCATGCTGAGCTGCCGCTGACATTAACCTCCTATTCTCCGTGCTTCCGTAAGGAGAAGGGCGCCCATGGCATCGAGGAGAGAGGCGTTTATCGTATTCACCAGTTTGAGAAGCAGGAGATGATCGTGGTTTGTGAGCCCGAGGAGGCTATGGACTGGTACGAGAAGCTCTGGCGTAATACAGTGGATTTCTTCCGCTCCATGGAAATTCCGGTGCGTACACTGGAGTGCTGCTCCGGCGATCTGGCAGACCTTAAGGTGAAGTCCTGTGATGTGGAGGCATGGTCACCGCGTCAGAAGAAGTACTTCGAGGTAGGCTCCTGCTCGAACCTGGGAGACGCTCAGGCGAGACGTCTGAAGATCCGTATCAAGGGTGAGGATGGCAAGAATCATCTGGCCTATACTCTGAACAACACCTGTGTGGCACCGCCCAGAATGTTGATTGCATTCCTGGAGAACCGCCTGCAGGCAGACGGAAGCATCACCATTCCGGAGGTTCTGCAGCCGTATATGGGCGGCAAGACCGTTCTGGTGCCGAAGTACAATTCCATCACCGGCAATAAAGCGTAAATCCTGTAAAACCAAGAGTCGGAGTCTGCAGGGCTCCGGCTCTTTTTGCACCTCATGAAACTTACGAAAACCGTAATAAATCCTCGATGGAAACGGGCGGTATATTATAGTATAGTGAAGCCGAAATCCTATGAAGGCGCGTGGTGCGGCACAGGAAAATGTCTTCGGCAGAAAACACAGACGGAGGGTGATGCTGATGGAACCGCTGATCAAGGTGCGGGAATTGTACAAGATATATCAGATCGGTGAAAATCGGGTTTACGCCCTGAACGGGGTGAGCTTTGACATCTATCCCGGCGAGTTCATTGCCATTGTGGGAACCTCCGGCTCCGGAAAATCCACCTGCCTCAATATGCTTGCTGGACTGGAAAAGCCGAGCCGCGGGAAAATCGAAATCGGCGGCAAACACATTGAAGAGATGAATGAGGCGCAGCTCGTGCGCTTTCGACGGCTGAATGTGGGCTTCATTTTCCAGAGCTACAATCTTTTGAATACCATGAATGCCCAGGAAAATGTTGCCATGCCGCTGATGTTCCGGGGCGTTTCACCGGAGGAACGCCGCCGTCGGGCCATGGAGGCGCTTCGACAAATGGGAATTGCGGATCAGGCAGAGCATATGCCGAATCAGATGTCCGGCGGACAGCAGCAGCGCGTGGGCATTGCCAGAGCCCTGGTGATCGATCCGAAGATTATCTTTGCGGATGAGCCTACGGGAAATCTGGATTCTCATACCACAGAGGAGGTACTGCAGCTTCTGCAGCGCATTGTGGCGAAAGAGGGAAAAACACTGATCATGGTTACCCATGATCCGCAGATAGCGGCGTGGGCCGACCGGCAGATTCGTGTGGTGGACGGCAAGGTGGTGGAAACCGTAATCCGGGAGGACAGCGCCGTGGAACAGAGAATTCAGGCGGCACATGGGCAGCCGCCGTTCTGTGTCGTAGAGCAGCCGGGTTGAAACAACTGCCGGACTTTAATGTATAGCAGAGAGTAAGGATGAAGCGGCGGTTTATACCGCGGACGGGAGAATATATGCAGAAAAGATGGAAACGCACGGCGGCCGTACTGACGGCACTGCTGCTTTTGCTGAACTGCTTTTTGGGCTTTGACGGCATTACCGCCGAGGCTTCCTATGTGAACACCAACATGAATACCTTTATTCATGATACAGCGGATACACAGGTGGGGTATCCGGGGCAGCAGATGCAGATTCATGTCCGCATCGGATACAATGGCGCCAACGGCCTTTACAATCCCGTCACGGATGAGATCCAGAATGTCCGGGTGCGGCTGTCCAATGATCAGAATTATCTGACCACCAATGAGCCGGGCACCAGCTATAAGAAGAGCAATCCCTATGGCAGCTCGTCATCGGATGACAGCAGTGACAACGAACGGGCAGATGTCTGGGAGGAAGGCTATCAGGCCGGCAAAAGTTATGCTTACAACAATAAGCTGAATTATGTTTATCCGGTGGACGGAGGCGTTTATCCCTTTGAGATCAATGCTTCGCTTTTTACACAGGAGCAGAATATCGGAACCCTGAAGAAGGGTGAGTATGTGGATCTGACCTTTAACGTGACGGTGCGGGAGGATGCGCTGACAATGAAGGACAGTGACGGCAACACCAGTGACGGATACTTCGGTATTCCCTTTACGATCTGGTATGAGGTGCCGTCGAATTCCACCGGCTCCTACGGGAAGCTGAACAAAACCGAGTTTATCAATGTCTTTATCGACAAGGGGAAGGAAACGGTGGATTCGTCCTCTCAGACCAAGGATACAGCCTTTGTGATCGGCGAGAATCAGTCGACGCCGACCGGCAGTTATCCCGATGTCATGAACTTCGGCGTGAATTTCCGGAACCGGACCAATCGGACACTCTACGATGTGAAGGTGCATATGAATACCTCACTCGCAGAAAATGCGGATGTGCAGACCACCGCAAATCCGAAGTCGACGGCCGGGAAGAGCTTTCCGTTTGAGATCAACGAAGCAAACTATGACCGTGAGTATGAAAAGGTAGAGGCCGGAGAGACCATTGTGCCGGAGTATTCGATGGCAATCAAGAGCAATGCGGCATCGGCCTATTATCCGCTGTCCTACGTGGTGAGCTATAAGCAGACGCCCGGGGCGGGCACCAGCACGACGGAAACCTACAGCTTTTATGTGAATGTGAAAAACAGCAGCATGATCAATACGGACAGCACACTGGGGGACTTTAACGAAAATGACCGTACCAAGGCGAGACTCATCGTGGATAGCTATCATACGGAGCCGTCTGAGGTCTATGCCGGCGAGGACTTCACACTGGTGCTGAACATGAAGAATGCCTCCACCGGCATTAACGCAACGAACATTCTCTTCAGTCTGGAGTCTGATAAGGCAAATGATGCAGCGGTTTTCACGATGGCGGGCGGCGCCAACTCGATCGTCGTGGATGCGCTGAAGGCGGGAGAAAGCAAGGAGCTGCGTGTACAGATGACTGCGGCGGCCGGGGTGGACCCCAAATCCTATGCGGTGACGGTGAATGAGAAGTATGATTCGCCGGAATTTAAAAATGCTTCCGAGAAGGTGACGGTGAATGTGCCGGTGAAGCAGAAGGCAAGACTCAGCTGCTCCGGCTTCGATGTATCGCCTGCCTCCATAGAGGTGGGCGGGGATGCCAATGTGACCTTCGGCATCAACAATACCGGAAAGGTGATGCTCTACAATGTGCAGGCGGAATTCGCGGCGGATTCCATCCAAAGCAATTCCTGTTATGTGGGAAATGTCAAATCCGGCGAGACGGGAAATGTGGATGTTATGCTGACCGGTGCGGCTGTGACAGAGGATGACGGCACGATTCCGGTGACGATCCGCTATGAGGATGTGAACGGCAACGAGTATACCGAGGAAACCAGCATTAACCTGACGGTGACGGAACCGATCGAAGAGGATTATGAGGATATGGATGCGGAAGAGGAGGAGAGCGGTACCGTTTCCATGCCGATGCTTCTCGGCGGATTGGCCGTGCTGCTGGGCGCTGTCTGCGGAATAGTGATTTATTTTGTTCGCAGAAATCGGAAAAAGAGGGAGGAAGATGCGGATATCTGATTTGTTTCGGCTGTCCTTCAGTAATCTCAGGAGACGAAAGACGCGGACGCTGCTGACGGTGCTGGGTGTGGTGATTGGCACTGCCTCGATCGTGGTGATGGTCAGTCTGGGGCTCGGCATGAGTGAAAACATGGTGCGGAGCTATGAGGAGTATGGCTCGCTGACCAGGATCAGTGTGTATGAAAACGGCAGCGGAACCAGCAGCCAGCAGCTGACGGATGATGTGATCCGCCAGTTTGAAAAGCTTGGGCATGTAAAGGGCGTTTCGCCGGTGCTGTCGGTCAGTGTGACGGCAAGGTGCGGCGCATACGAGACGTATTCTACGATCTACGGCGTGTCCCGGTATTGTCTGCAGCAGTTGGAGCTGGGAAGCGGCAGCCTGCCGAAGGCAAATCAGAAGACATTGTCACTGGTATGCGGAAATCAGTTTCGCACCAACTTCTATAAAAACGGGGATTACATGCACCCGAAGGAGATTGAACCGCTGAAGGATACGATTTTTTTCATCTTTCCGGAGGCAGCAAGCAGCTCATCCTCTTCGGACGGCAGCAGCCAGAAAAAACCGGCCAAGAAGTATGTTCTGGAAATGGCGGCGGAAATGGCGGGCGGTACGGAGAGCTACGGCGAGGGCAGCTTTGACTGCTATGCCGACATTGACACACTGAAAAGCTTTCTGAAGAAAATATATAAGAAGAATCTGGTGCCGAATCCACGCACCGGAAAAAACGGAAAGCCGCTTCGCTATTATGTCTATGATACGGCTTATGTCTATGTGGATGATATGGACAATGTCTCCGCGGTGCAGAAGGAAATTTCGGATCTCGGGTACAACTGCTATTCTAATATGGATGGTCTGAAGCAGGCGCAGAAATCCATGCAGATGGTGCAGCTGGTGCTGGGCGGCATCGGCGCGGTGTCTCTCCTTGTGGCGGCCATCGGCATTATGAATACCATGATGATGTCGATTTATGAGCGTACGCGTGAAATCGGTGTCATGAAGGTGCTGGGCTGCGATATGGGGGATATTCGGAATATGTTCCTTGCAGAGTCTGCTACGATCGGATTCTTCGGCGGCATACTGGGTATGCTGTTCAGCGGTGCGGTTTCTGCCCTGATCAATTTTCTGGCGCGAAACGGCACGGGTCTGGAAATACTCGGACTGAGCGGCGCCTCCGGCAGCGGTGACATCTCGGTGATCCCGCCATGGCTTGCGGGATTTGCGATTGTGTTTGCGGTTCTGGTGGGCATGCTGTCCGGCTATTTTCCGTCGGTCCGGGCGATGAAGCTGAGTCCGTTGGCGGCGATTCGAAACGACTGATACTGCATTTCCCGGCCGTACAAAACAGGAACAAACAGTAAAAACAGGCTTCTGTGCGAAGAATTCCTTCATGCAGCGGCCTGTTTTTACTTGAGAATCGAAAAACTGGGTGCTATAGTGTAGCAATAAACAACTAGAAGAGGGAGAGTATTTATGCTTAAGGTTGCTAAATTCGGAGGAAGCTCCTGTGCTTCCGCAGAACAGTTTGAGAAGGTTGCAAACATTATCCGGAGCGATAACGGAAGAAAATACATTGTTGTGTCAGCACCGGGAAAGCGGCATTCCGGTGACGTGAAGGTGACGGATATGCTGTATCAGCTTTACGATGCGGTGCAGTCCGGCAAGGGAACCGATGAGGCGCTGGCGCGGATTGAGCAGCGTTATCAGGACATCATAGACGGCTTGGGTCTCACGCTCAGCCTGACTGAAGATTTTCAGACCATTCGGGAGAAGCTGGAGCAGGGAGCAAACCGGGACTATGCGGCTTCCCGCGGCGAGTATCTCAATGCCAAGCTGATGGCCGGTTATCTGGGCTTCCGGTTTGTGGATGCGGCAGACTGCATCGAGTTCAATGCGGACGGCAGCTGCAACTTCGAGGCAACGGAGAAGAAGACGGCGCAGGTACTGAAGGATATCGACTATGCCGTACTGCCGGGCTTCTATGGTGCAGACGCCGAGGGACACACGGTGACCTTCTCCAGAGGCGGCTCGGATGTGACCGGCTCCCTGATCGCTGCAGCTGTGCATGCGGATCTTTATGAGAACTGGACAGATGTGTCCGGCTTCCTGGTGGCGGATCCCCATATTGTGAAGGATCCTGAGGTCATTGACTACATTACCTACCGTGAGCTCCGTGAACTCAGCTACATGGGTGCCGGCGTGCTGCATGAGGATGCCATTTTCCCGGTTCGCCGCGAGGGCATTCCCATTCAGATCAAGAACACGAATCGTCCGGAGGATCATGGCACCATGATCGTGGCGAATACGCTGAAGAAGCCTCGCTTTACCATAACAGGCATTGCCGGAAAGAAGAATTTCTGCTCCATTAATATCGAAAAGGCCATGATGAATGCTGAGGTGGGCTTCATCCGCAAGGTGCTGTCCGTCATTGAGGACAACGGCATTTGCGTGGAGCATGTTCCGTCAGGCATTGACACCATGACGCTTTTTATCCATCAGGAGGAGCTCGAGCACAATGAGCAGAAGGTGCTGCAGGGCATCCAGCGTGCCGTAAATCCGGATCTCATCGAGCTGGAAGCAGACTTGGCCCTGATCGCTGTGGTAGGCCGCGGCATGAAGTCCTCCAGAGGGGTTGCCGGCCGTATCTTCAGTGCTCTGGCGCATGAGTACATCAATATCCGCATGATCGACCAGGGCTCCAGCGAGTACAACATTATCATCGGCGTACGCAATGAGGACTTTGAAAGTGCCATTAAGGCGATCTACAACATGTTCGTTCTGCCGGTAAAGTAAGAAGGAAAAGCAGAATGAATATCGCAGTGATCGGCGGCGGGGCAGCAGGAATGCTGGCTGCTCTTGCCGCAAAGCGGGAGAATGCGGAGGCAAATGTCTTTCTCCTGGAAAAAAATGAAAAGCTGGGAAAGAAAATTTTCATCACAGGCAAGGGTCGGGGCAACCTGACCAATGCCTGTGATCTTTCTGATTTTTTTGAGCAGTTTCTTTCCAATCCCCGTTTTCTGTATTCTGCGCTGTACGGATTCACGAATCGGGACCTGATGGCGCTGATGGAAGAGGGCGGCACCCGGGTGAAGACAGAGCGGGGCGGCCGGGTTTTCCCTGCTTCGGACAGGGCCTACAGTATCACCGATGCTCTGAAACGGTTGCTGAAGAAGGCCGGCGTGAACATTGCATACAATACCGAGGTGCTGGAGATTGAGGAGAAGGACGGCCGGGTCTGCGGCGTAAAAACAAAACGGCAGCATTACCGGGCGGAGCGGGTCATTGTGGCCACCGGCGGACTTTCCTATCCCTCTACAGGATCCACGGGAGACGGCTATCGCTTTGCGCGGGCCTGCGGCATGCAGGTGACGGAATGCTATCCTTCCCTTACCTATCTGGAGCCGGAGGAGCAGGATTATTATGCCCTGAAGGGGTTGAAGCTCAAAAACATTGCCGTCAGTGTCACGGATGAGAGCGGCAAGCGCTATTATGAGGACTTCGGTGAACTGGATTTTCTGCCGGAAGGGCTGTCGGGGCCGGTGGTGCTGTCGGCAAGTGCCAACATTACCCGCTATCTCAATGCGGCGGAGCCGAAGAACCGCCGGCTGCTGACCCTGCATATCGACTTGAAGCCGGCCATGTCGGCGGAGGCCAGAGATGAGCGGCTGCGCCGGGAGCTGGAGAGCTTTCGAAATAAGGAACTCCGAAATTGTCTCGGAAATCTTTTGCCGGCCCAGCTGATTCCGGTTTTTCTGAAGCGCCTGGAGCGCCGCGGTGTGGACATCAATCGAAAAGCCACGGAGGTGTCCAGAGAGATGCGGCAGCAGATACTTTCTCTTTTGGGAGATTTTTCCTTTACGCTTCGGGGAACCGGCGGCTTCCGCAGCGCCATTGTGACCCAGGGCGGTGTGTCGGTGAAGGAGCTGAATCCGAAAACATTGGAATCCAAAAAGCGTAAGGGATTGTATTTTGCCGGAGAGGTTATTGACGTGGATGCCTATACCGGCGGCTTTAATATGCAGAGCGCCTTTTCCACGGGCTGGCTTGCCGGAAAGAGCGCGGCGAAGGAGGATGAAAATGCCCTATAGTATTGCCATTGACGGACCCGCAGGGGCCGGAAAATCTACGGTTGCGAGAGCTGTGGCCAAGGAACTTTCCTATATATATGTGGATACCGGTGCCATGTACCGGGCGCTGGGACTGTTTTTTGTACGGAAAAATGTTGACCTTCGGGATGAGTCGGCTGTCGTTGCCGGTCTTCCGGAGGTAAATGTTTCCATCGCCTATGCAGAGGACGGAAGCCAGCAGGTATACCTGAACGGCGAGGATGTTTCTGCCGCTATCCGTACCCAGCAGATCGGCGATGCGGCGTCCACCGTTTCTCAGTACCAGCCGGTGCGGGACAAGCTGGTGGCGCTGCAGAAGCAGCTGGCCTCCGAAACCTCCGTTGTTATGGACGGCCGGGACATCGGCACCAAGGTGCTGCCACATGCGAATCTGAAGATCTATCTGACGGCCTCTGTGGAGGTTCGGGCGCGCCGCCGCGCTCTGGAGCTGCAGGAAAAGGGAATGCCGGCGGAGCTTTCGCAGATTGAAAAGGAAGTTGCGGAGCGGGATTACCGGGATATGCACCGGGAAAATTCACCGCTGATGCAGGCGGACGATGCTGTGCTGGTGGATTCCTCGGAAATGACCCTTGACGAGACCATAGACCGGATTATTGCACTTAGTCTGGGCGGTGTGAAATGAAGGTGACTCTGGCCAAAACGGCAGGCTTCTGCTTCGGTGTGGAACGGGCCGTGAACACGGTGCTTTCTGTTCTGGAGCAGGAAAAGCAGAAGCCGCAGGCAGAGCGGAAGCCCATTTATACCTATGGCCCCATCGTGCACAATGATACAGTCGTGAACAAGCTGAAGGCGCAGGGTGTTTCGGTATTGGAGGGCCCGGAGGACCTGGAAGCTCTCCGGGAGGGCATTGTCATTATCCGGGCGCATGGCGTCGGACGCGCGGTTTACGAACAGCTGGAGAAAAACGGGCTGAAGGTGATCGATGCCTCCTGTCCCTTTGTACAGAAGATTCAGCGGCTGGTGCGGTACCATACTGCAAAGGGTGAAACGACATTTCTGGCAGGCAGCCCGGTGCATCCGGAGGTGCAGGGCATTGTGGGTTGGGCTGAGGGTCCGGTAACGGTGCTGCCGGACGCGGAGGCGGCCAGAAAGCTGCCGGAAGTTAACGGAATACCGGCCTTCGTGGCCGCGCAGACGACATTTAATGTCGATAAATTCAAAGTTATTGTTGAAATTTTGCGCGAGAAGGGTTATTATGTTACCGTTATAAATACGATTTGCAACGCAACTTTCGAAAGACAGAACGAGGCAAAGGAGCTGGCTGGATGCTCAGATGCCATGATCGTCATTGGAGGAAGCAGTTCATCAAACACGAAGAAGCTTTTTGAGATTTGTTCGACAGAATGCCGGAACACCCAGCTGATACAAACGGTAGAAGATCTTAACTTCGATTCGGATGAAGCGATTCAAAGCGTAGGTATTACAGCAGGGGCAAGCACCCCAAAAGAAATTATAGAGGAGGTTCTAACTTATGTCAGAAATGAGTTTTGAACAAATGCTTGAAGGATCACTGAAATCAATTCATGCGGGGGAGATTGTTACTGGCAAGGTCATCAGCGTAAAGCCTGATGAGATTGCGCTGAATATCGGCTACAAGTCCGACGGAATCATGACCAGAAACGACTACAGCGCAGATAATTCACTGGATCTTACGACTGTGATCAATGTCGGCGACGAGATCGAGTGCAAGGTGAAGAAGGTTAATGACGGTGAGGGCCAGGTTGTTCTCTCCCACAGAGATGCACTGCAGTCCAAGGCTTCCGAGGAGCTTCGCAAGGCTTTCGAGGACGGCACTGTTCTTACAGGAAAGGTTATCCAGGTTGTTAAGGGCGGTCTGAATGTTGAGGTTGACGGCGCAAGAGTATTTGTACCGGCATCTCTGGTATCAGATACCTTTGAGAGAGACCTGACAAAGTATCAGGGTCAGGACATTCAGTTTATCATCACTGAGTTCAACCCGCAGAAGAGAAGAATCATCGGCGACCGCAAGCAGCTTATGTCTGCTGCAAAAAAGGAGCTGCATGACAAGCTCTTCGCTGAGCTGGCTGTCGGCGATGTTCGTACCGGTGTGGTTAAGAACCTGACAGATTTCGGTGCATTCATCGATCTGGGCGGCGCTGACGGACTTCTGCACATCTCCGAGATGAGCTGGGGCAGA